>NZ_JBHIQZ010000024.1:0-18499 GCF_042196865.1 Bartonella sp. AC130YNZD | reverse complement strand
GATGAATCTTATTGAGAAAGAATGAGAGAAAAGAGAGCTAAAGTTATCCACAGATAATGGGGTTATTCACCCCATATTTTAGGTTTGACCAGTGACATAAGCCGCCCATTTATCCATATAGATACGGCGCTGTTCTAGATAGTCAGTACGACGATAGGAGCGCTCTACTTGCCCTCCTACTGTATGACTTAGAATAGTTTCAGCGACTTCATAGGGGGCATCGGTTGTTTCAGCAAGCCAATTGCGTAAACTAGAGCGAAAGCCATGGGGGCAGGCTTCAAGGTTATTGTCTCTCATATACTTTGACATAACCATAGGTGAAATAGGAGCCCGACTAGAAAAAGAAAAGATGAAATTACTTTTAGAGATACAACGGGCTTGTTCTATCACTTTCATTGCCTCTGATGATAAGGGGACGCGAAATTCTGTTGTAGCATCGCGCTTTCCTTTCATATTTTCAGCAGGTATGATCCATATATCTCCATCAATCTGATCTTCACGAATATGACGTAAAGGATTGGTACGAACCCCTGTCAGAATAAGCAACCGCAGAGCCAGTTGTGTTAAGGTTGTTGTTTGGCAAAGCGTTTTATAAAAAGCGGGAACATCTTTCCAATCCATTGCTGGTAAGTTTTTGATTTTATGGCGTTGTTTGCCTAAGAGAGCTTGTGCTTTTGTTACTGCTTGTAAATCAACATCCAAACCCAAAGCAGCCGCATGTTTGAGACAAAGATTGAGACGAATGAGAGCTCTACGCGCTGTAACAGCTTTTGTATGCCAGATAGGGGCAATAGTGTTGCGTATCTCAGTTTGTGTAATCTCAGAAACCGGCAGACAACCTAATTTAGGGAGAATATGAAGGCGTAAAGGTAAAAACCAATCTCCATCTTTACCATCATTCTTGAGTTCAGCTTTCCGGCTTTCAAAAGCCTCTAAAGCAATATCTTTTAAATAATGAAGATTACGCATTGCTTCACGCTTTTGTTTATTGCGTTCTTTAATGGGGTCACGCCCCTCATGCAAAACAGAACGCCATCCTGTTGCCAATTCACGGGCTTGTTTTAAAGAAACATCTCTCAAAACACCCAATCCCATTTCGCGGCGCCGACCATGAATGGTATAACGATAAAGCCATTGAGCACCTCGATCTTTACGCTTATGAAGTAACAAGCCGGCACCATCGTTATATTTGCCAGACCCCAATGTTGCGACAGATCTTGCATTAAGACGATTCATAAGAACCATTTTTAATCCTTTCTTATACAGTTTTTACCCACACACTCATCCCACTTGTTATGTGCAAATGAGTGATTTTGATTAATACAACATGGAACAGATTTTAAATGATAGAATCCTACAGTATTAGTTTTTTCATTCAATATGAAAACAATAAGTTATCATTATAAATCAAAGTGATGTGGCGTGATGAAGATGCTTATGCAAAGAATCTAAAAGTTTTTTTGCGAGTGTTTGAATAAGTTCTTTGTTTTCTGAATTTTAGATACAAAATACTATTGCTAAAGTACTAAAAGTAGATCATGCTGATAAATAGATGAAACTTTGATGGCGCTTGGTTTTAAAAAAGACAATATTTGATTTCACTGTTTGCGCGGGCATTAATTTTGCAATAACAGATGATAGTTTATTGCGTGCAGAATACTGTTATTCAGATTTCGGTAAAAAGAAATTTATAAAAGAATATTATCATTAACAGTTATACGAAAATTTAATGAAAATGAATCCAACTTTAAGACACATAATTCTAGTGTGATTTAGTTTACAAATTCTCATTGAATGCAAAATTAAAAGTTTAAGAAGCCTTATTTTCAAAAAATCTTTATTTTTTTGTGAGTGTGTCATTTTTGCTACAGATATTTCAGAAAAGATGCTCTATATGAATTTCATTTTGGATATTTGGAGAGATTTTATGAATACAAAACGTTTAATAACAGCGTCTATTTTTTCTTTAATTTCAGCGTCTACAGCACTAGCTGCTGATGTTATGATTCCTCATCAGCCAGCATCATCGACTACTTCTACCATTGTTGCACCTACTTTTTCATGGACAGGTCTTTATTTAGGTGTCCAAGCTGGTGGTTTTTCGAGCAAAGCTGATGTGGCTCTTGTTGGTCAAGAAAAGAGTTTACCACTGGATAAAGAGTTCTCTCCTAAACTTTCAGGTTTTGTAGGTGGTTTTTATGCAGGTTCTAATATTGATCTCGGTGATAACTTTATTTTTGGCATCGATACGGATTTAATGATATCTGGAAAAAAACACACAAAGACCATTACCATAGGTGCGGCTGATAACACTACAGTAGAAAATGCAGTCGTAAGATCCCGCAGATCAGCAAGCCTACCAACGCTTCAACCAACACAAGAAGCAATAGGAACACAGGCACAAACGCAAGCAGCAAAAGCCGCTTCAGGAGGATCTGCAGGTGCAGGAACACCTGCTGGTGCAGGAGCTGCAGTAGTAGGGACGCCAGCAACAGGATCTGCGTCAGGAAAACTTGCACCAGCAGCCTCAGAAGCAGTGCAATCCAAACAAACAGGCGATGTTAATTCAACAAAAACGCCAGTAGTGTCAACTCTACCATCAAAAACGTTAACATCTGAATCGTCAGGAGTACAAGCAGTTTCCGCTAATCAAGTAACAAAACCACAAGCAGGAACGACTACAACGACAGTATTAAAGGAGAGAATACAAGCAGCTGATACATCTAAACTAACACTCTCCAGTACAGGGACAAAATCAGTGCAATTGCCATCGTCCTCATCAGGAAGATCAGATACAGGAGGGGCATCGGTAGGTAGATCACAACCAGCTGCACCTAAATCGACATCCCTTACAACAGGAGCAGGAACATCAGTGCAGTCAGCATCGCGATCAGCTACTGTATCAGTAGTGCCTGCACCAGTAAAACCTACTGTAACAACACCAGAAGTACAGCCAGCAGTAAAAGCACCTACACCGGTACAATCTGTATCACAACCATCAGCAGAAAAAACAGTACCGAGTTCATCACTTGTACTCGCGAGATCAGGGTCAACCTCTGATTCAGCAAAATATTCCAATGGAACAAGCGGAGCCCAAAACGGAGGTCATCATAGTTCTTCCCATGGTAGCGGAAATGCTAATTCGCATGGTGCACCTCATGCAGGTGGGCGTAGCTCTGGTGCTCATCCGAATGGTACTAATCCACATGCTTCTCGTTCTCATGGTGGACAGAATATGTCTGGACACGCTGCACAAAGTACACAAGCGGTGGATAAGAACGATTCCAGTATATATGCTATAGAACAAATAAAAAAGATGGCTTCTGAACTTGGTCTTGATCAAGAGGATGAAGTTGAAACTTTAAATCATACTTTCAAACAAAATTGGGGTGGTGCTACACGGGTACGTATTGGTTTTGCTGCTGATCGCTTTATGCCTTATCTTGCTGGCGGTATTGCTTATGGGCAGTTCCAAGACACTGTATCAATATTCGTTAAGGATGAGGATGGAAGAGTCGTTTCTTCTAAGAACTTATCTGATGAAACAAAAACCATGATTGGTTACACACTTGGTGGTGGCGTTGATTTCTCGGTTTTGGATAATGTGATTGTACGTGCAGAATATCGTTACTCTGATTTTGGTAAAAAGAAATTTGCAAAGGAAAAACTTGAAGTTAACTACAAAACCAATGATTTCCGTGTTGGTGTAGCTTATAAATTCTAATTTTTAAAAGAGTAAATTTCTAAAAGGCTCCACTATTAGTGGAGCCTTTATTTTTAAAAGATCAATTTTTGGTTTCTTTTCTTGTGAATTTCATGATAAAGCCCATAGATTGTGATGATATATTTTCCTGATCGCTGCTTAATACGAATGATAAGCTCGGCTTTCCCTATAGATAAAAACCAGAGTTGCAGGGTTCAGGGAAGTTATGCAAAAATGAAATCGTAAAAGTGGACAGGAATATTTCACAATGGCTGTGAAAAATGAAACAATAGATTATTCAAAAACTCTTTATCTCCCACAGACAAATTTTCCTATGCGTGCAGGGCTTCCGCAAAAAGAGCTTGAATTGATGGCGCGTTGGGAAGATATGGGGCTTTATGCGCAATTGCGCCAACAAGCAAAAGATCGTCCATTTTATATTCTTCATGATGGTCCACCTTATGCAAATGGTCATATTCATATTGGGCATGCCTTAAACAAAGTTCTAAAGGATGTGGTTGTCCGTTCATTCCAAATGCGCGGTTTTAATGCAAATTATGTACCTGGTTGGGATTGCCATGGGCTTCCAATTGAATGGAAAATTGAAGAAAAATATCGAGCACAAGGAAAAAATAAGGATGAGGTACCTCTTAACGAGTTTCGTAAAGAATGCCGTGAATTTGCACAGCATTGGGTAACCGTTCAAAGTGAAGAATTTAAACGCCTTGGTGTTGTGGGAGATTTTAACGCGCCTTATACTACAATGGCTTTTCATGCAGAAGCACGCATTGCCAGTGAATTGATAAAATTTGCTATGTTAGATCAGATTTATCGTGGTTCCAAGCCGGTGATGTGGTCTGTTGTAGAGCGTACGGCTTTGGCAGAGGCTGAGATTGAATATCATGATCATGAATCAGAGATGCTTTGGGTTAAGTTTCCTGTCTTTGAAGCAAATTCTGATGATTTATATGGTGCTTATGTCGTCATTTGGACAACAACGCCGTGGACAATTCCAAGCAATCGTGCAGTGAGTTATTCTTCGCAGATTTCTTATGGTATTTACGAAGTTGAAAGTACTGAAAATGATTTTGGTCCTCAAGCCGGAGAAAAACTTCTCTTTGCTGATGCATTAGCTATGAGTTGTGCAGAAAAAGCCAAACTTGTTTTGAAGCGTTTGCGTGTTATTTCTGCTGAAGAATTGAAAGCTCTTGTTCTTTCTCATCCACTCAAAGGTTTGGCTGGGGGCTATAACTTTAAAATTCCATTGCTTGATGGTTCGCACGTAACAGAGAGTGCTGGTACAGGTTTTGTTCATACAGCACCAAGCCATGGGCGTGAGGATTTTGAAATTTGGAATGATTATAAGTCCTTACTGGAGCAAGCGGGGATTGATTCATCTATACCGTTTCCTGTTGATGATGCAGGGTTCTATACGAAAGATGTTCCAGGTTTAGGACCAGATCGTGAAGGAGGACCTGCACGTGTTATTGATGATAATGGAAAAATGGGTGATGCCAATAAAGAGATCATTAACGCTTTAATTAAAGCAGATCGATTGTTTGCACGGGGGCGTTTAAAGCATTCCTATCCCCATAGTTGGCGTTCAAAAAAACCCGTTATTTTTCGCAATACACCACAATGGTTTATTTCAATGGATAAAGATTTTGGGGATGGTTCAACTTTACGTAGTCGGGCTTTGGAAGCTGTTTCAAAAACGCGTTTTGTGCCGTCTTCTGGACAAAACCGCCTAGCTTCTATGATAGAAGATCGTCCTGATTGGGTTCTTTCTCGTCAGCGTTCTTGGGGTGTTCCTATTTGTATTTTTGCGAATGAGGATGGTGTTATTCTAAAAGATGAAGGTGTGAACGAGCGTATTTTACGGGCTTTTGAAGCAGAAGGGGCAGATGCATGGTTTGCTGAAGGAGCACGTGAACGTTTTTTAGGTGAGCGTGCACATGAGCCTTGGGTACAGGTTTATGATATTTTGGATGTTTGGTTTGATTCTGGAGCCAGCCATAGCTTTGTGTTAGAAGATCGGGCTGATTTGAAATGGCCTGCTGATGTTTATTTTGAAGGTTCAGATCAACATCGCGGATGGTTCCAATCTTCTCTTTTGGAAAGCTGTGGTACGCGTGCTTGTTCTCCCTATAAGTCCGTGATCACACACGGTTTTACTTTGGATGAGAATGGTAAAAAAATGTCTAAATCTTTAGGCAATACGGTTGTTCCGCAAGAGATCATTAAAACATCTGGAGCTGATATTTTTCGTCTCTGGGTTATGACAACCGATTATTGGGAAGATCAGCGTTTAGGCAAAAAAATACTTCAAACAAATGTGGATTCATATCGTAAACTACGCAATGCAATTCGTTGGATGCTAGGAACTTTAGCACATGATGATGGAGAAGAAGTATCTTATGGTGCACTGCCGGATCTTGAAAAATTTATATTGCATAGGCTTTTTGAACTTGATCAGTTGATTAATCGCGCTTACGATGAATTTGATTTTAAAAAGATTATGCGTGCATTATTGGATTTTTCAATCATTGAGTTATCGGCATTTTATTTTGATATCCGCAAGGATTCTCTTTATTGTGATGCGCCTTCATCAAAAAAACGCAAGGCCTCCTTGCAGGTTGTCCGTGAGATTTTTGAGCGTATGGTAATATGGCTTGCTCCAATGTTACCTTTTACTATGGAGGAAGCTTGGTTAGAGCGTTACCCAGAAAGCCAATCGGTGCATTTGGAACAATTTCGCTCTGTACCAGAAGAATGGCAAAACCAATCTTTGGCTGAGCGTTGGAAAAAAATTCGGCAGGTCCGTAAAGTTGTGACAGGTGCTTTAGAGCTTGAACGTGCTAATAAGCGTATTGGATCCTCTTTGGAAGCTGCGCCTATTGTTTTTATTTCCAATCTGGTTTTACAAGAGGCATTAGAAAATGTGGATATGGCGGAGATCTGTATTACCAGTGCACTCACAATTACGCAGGACACAATACCTTCTGATGCTTTTACTTTGAATGATGTTGAAGGTGTTGGTGTATATCCAGAGAAGGCATTAGGAAAAAAATGTGCTCGATCATGGCGTTATACACAAGATGTTGGAAGTGATCCAGCTTATCCGGATGTATCTGCTCGTGATGCAGCTGCTTTGCGGGAATTGCAGATTCTTGGCAAGATTTAAAGTTTTAGATCAAAGGAAAGAAATGCAAGTAAATTTCTCATATTGATGAATATAGTTTTTTGTGGTACGAAAAAAATTCCGTTGTTTTATCTGCAGGGGGGAAATTTGTGTATGGACCGTTCTCTCATAAATAACGGGAATATTAATCAGCCATACACCTAGGAAATGGAATAGGCAGTGAGAAAACGTGAAATAAAAATATTTCCAATAGGAATTTTAGGGATGTGCTTTGTTTTAACGGGATGCAATTTATCCGCTCCTACCTATGGTACCAATAAACCAGTTTCAATACAGTTTTTTGAAGATGTTGCTAATATCACTTCATTAACACCAACAAATAACAGCAGCCAGATTGTTATGAAACCTCATCCAAAACTTGTAATACCAAGCCCTAGTTCACGCAGATTTTTGCCGGTACCACAACAAGATAGATCTGTCAATGAAATGGCAGCATCGAAGAAGCATCAAGGAAATACACCTTTTCCTCACAAAGGATCGTCAGTTAATGGCGTTGGTTCAGAAAATCCTTCACAGTTGAATGCGAAGCAACGACAAGAATATTTACGTCGTCAGAGAGCACAAGTTGGAAGTTCAAAATACCGTCGCTATCTCACTGAACCACCTTTAAGTTATCGCCAACCGGCAAAAACCGCACCTATTGGTCGATAGGGAAAAGACAAAACATTTAAAGTAAAGTATTTTTCCAATTACTTATGATACCAAGTTCTCATTCACGCACAGTTATAATGCTGCTGTAGGAGGGGTGTTATTCTCATGAAATAGCAAATATGGCAACAGCATCGAGAGAGTCCTTATGCGTTTCCTAACACGAAACATTTCTCAAGCTCATTTTACAACATTGCTCATGTGGATAGTATAACGTAAAATCTATTGTGCTCCAATACTTTATGCTTAGGAAGGAGAAAGTGGATACCATCATTTTATTTTACAGACTCCAATGTTGCGATAATTCTTGCATTTGAGAGCTTTCATAAGAGACATTTTTAGTCTTTTCTAAAACGTTCTTTATCCAGACGATAATTCCGCTTATGATGTGCAAGAAAGTGATTTTTACTGTTTCAATGTAATTTGAAATGAGAGTATATCTACGATATTTTGGACTTTATATTTTATATACAAAATCATGAATTATTCTTTTGAATGAATGTATCATCTAATAGAAACAATATGCAGAATTAAAAGAGAGAAAAAATGCTTCGAAATAGCTTTTGCTATATATATATATATCAGAAGAATTAACAGTCTTTTTTGAGAAGTAGGATAGTTTTTAAAGAGTGAAAGTTATGGAAGAAGAATTATTTTTAGTATCGCTTTTGTACAAAAAAGTCTTTAAGTAATTGAGCTGCTTCTTTTTCCTTGAAACCAGAATAAATTTCAGGTTTGTGATGGCAGGTTGGTTGCTGATAAAAACGTGGGCCATTTTCTATAGCACCTCCTTTGGGATCATTTGTTGCATAATAGAGACGTCGTATGCGTGCAAATGAAATGGCAGCGGCACACATAGCACAAGGTTCAAGTGTTACATAAAGATCGCAATCAGGAAGCCTTTCGCTTTGCAATGTTTCGCAAGCCATACGGATTGCGCGTATTTCTGCGTGTCCTGTAGGGTCATATGCAGATTTTATAAAGTTACCAGCGCGTGCAATGATAGCTTTTCCACGTGTAATGACAGCACCTACGGGAACTTCATCTTTTTTTGCAGCCTCTTGCGCTTCTAAAAGGGCTATTTCCATGGGCGTCAAAGTCATAATATTCTTTCTACTGAAGGTATAGAAAATCTAAAGGTTATCTCGATAAGGAATGCTATGGAATGAATAATTTATTACGCTTTTATAATGAAAAGAATACCTCTATTTTTTTAAGAGTTTAAAACAAACTTGCAAGTCGGCAGATACATTATTGTCGTTAAAGGATAGAAAATGATAAATGATTATGCTACTTCATTTTTCAGGATAAGCGGTATGGTGCATGTGAATAATTTTCTGAACATACTTGCAAAGATTGGTTTGAAACGCAAATGAATGAAAATAATGAGAGTGAACGAATTGCTAAAAGGTTAGCGCGTGCTGGTATTGCTTCGCGTCGAGATGCAGAAATGATGATTGTTGCAGGTCGTATTTCTGTGAATGGTAAAGTCGTGACAACGCCTGCTTTTAATGTTAGCCGCTCTGATGTTATTAAAGTTGATGGCAAACCTTTACCTCCTATAGAACGAACGCGTTTATGGCTTTACCATAAGCCAGCGGGTCTTGTCACCACGAACCGTGATCCTGAAGGCAGACCTACAGTATTTAGTAATTTACCAAAAGGAATGCCGCGTGTTCTTTCTGTTGGAAGGCTTGACATTAACACGGAAGGGCTTTTGCTTTTAACCAATGATGGTGGCTTAGCGCGTGTATTAGAGCTTCCTGTAACGGGGTGGGTCCGCAAATATCGCGTCCGTGCTCATGGAAGAGTAAAACAGAGTGCGCTGGATAACCTTAAAAATGGTATTGCAATTAATGGTATTTTTTATGGTTCGATTGAAGCATCAATTGAACGCGAACAAGGGTCGAATGTATGGCTTTCTGTCGCTTTGCGAGAAGGAAAAAATCGTGAAATAAAGAATGTTTTAGGGGCATTGGGATTATCAGTTAATCGATTAATACGTGTATCGTATGGTCCATTTCATCTCTCTGATTTAGAAGAAGGAGCCGTGCAAGAGTTAAAAGGGCGGATGTTACGAGATCAGTTGGGTGAGCGTTTAATTATGCAAGCCAATGCAGATTTTGATGCTCCTATTCTTAAGCCATTTTCAAATTATGCAGTTGTTGCAGAAAAGCAAAGCCAGAAAGATCTTTCTGTTGCAAATGATGGTTGGGTTTTCTCAAGTGAAAGGGCGATACGACGCCGACCAAGAGATGGTTCTGTTGAACATAGTCGCGCACGATTAAGTACAAAGTCTCACGAGAATGTAAAGAAGGAGAAAAGTGAAGAAGGAAAAGCAGAGCGTTTTCTACCGCGTTCTCGCCGTGCTAATGTTTGGATGGCTCCTGGTGCACGTCCGCAAAGTGCACGTAGAAAGCCTTCTTATAGTGAGGAGAAATCGCATGGTCATAAGAGCGATTTGGATGGTAGAAAATCATTTCATCGAAGCAAGGAAAAACTAAAAGAAAATCCGTCATACAAAGAGAAGAGGGAAAGTTTTGTTCAAAAACATGGTAAAATATCTTATGAAGAGACGCATCCCTTTGGTAAGAAAGATCGCTTTTTAAAGGATAAAGAGAAAATAATAAAAGGTGGTCATGATGAGCATTCTTTTGAGAGAAAGAAAAAGGTAAAATCGTTTGGTGGTGCTATGAAAAAATCTAAACCACATAGGGACGGTACAAAAACTTCGAAGCGATTTGGAGGTCCACGTGCGGATCATAGGCGGTAAATTTGCTGGGCGTGTTTTGTTTTCGCCTGTTAATCAGTCGATTCGCCCAACGAGTGATCGTACACGTGAAAGCCTTTTTAATATTCTTTCTAGCCGTGAAGAACAATTTTGGACCAATAAACGCATTCTTGATCTTTTTGCTGGGACTGGTGCTTTAGGCATCGAAGCGCTTTCACGTGGAGCAAAGGCTGCTGTTTTTGTTGAAAACTCGGTTGAGGGGCGTGGGGTAATTCAAAAAAATATCGAAGCCTTTGAATTACAGTCAATAGGGCGGATTTTGCGTCGAGATGCAACCAAACTCGGTAATATTGGAACAATGCTTCCATTTGATGTTATCTGCGCTGATCCTCCCTATAGCCATTGTTTAGGTGAACGTGCTTTTGTAGAAGCTTTGCGAGGAGGGTGGGCAAAAGCTGATACACTCTTCATACTTGAAGAAAAGAAAGATACAATGATTCATTTACCTGACGTCTTTTATCTAGATGATGAGCGTTTTTATGGTGAAACAGCAATACGTCTCTATAAATTACGATCGCTTACATCTTGAGAAAGTTCTTGTTTTTATCCGATAGGATGAAAAAATGCTTTTACACAGTTTTCTTCATTTTATATGGTTTTTAAAAGGTTAAGCAGAAAATCAATAAAAGATTCTAATGTTAAAGGAATTGATGAATTTTTATTAGCTTTACTATAGAAGGATGTTTTTTCTCCAATAGGATATATATTCCTCGATAATAGTTATGATCTTTTTTGTCTAATTTTTTCTGCTATACCTTAATCATCACATTTCATCAGCAGTTGAAAGCTTTAAGCTATGCAGTCTGCATTTATATCTTATATTGTTATTGTATAAATTTAAAAAAGATATTTTGTTTAGTATTGAAAATATTGTTCATTTATCCTGAATATTTGTGTGTTTAGTTTAGTAGTATCCCTTGTTGATTTAATCATTACATATTAAGTAAATCTGAGAGTATTAAGTATCTTATCGTTGTGCAGCTTTAAGGATAATTTTTTATATTATTCTTTATCAATAAAGATAAGTAATTTGTAAAAAAGGGGAGATTATCATGTTTAATTGGATATATAGTGAAGAGATTAGCACAGAAGCAAGTGCTGAGCAAATTTGGGCTATATGGGAGGACGTAGCAAAATGGCCTTCTTGGGCGTATTATATTACAATAAAATCAAATATATTGAGCAAATATGAGGGAATTTAAAGATTATTGATTCTATTATGTTTTTTTGCCTCTATCCCCCATCTTTTTGAAGCTTTTTTATGGCTTCAAGAGCTAGTCTTTTACGATCTGCGCTCTTGGTATAAAGGGATGCCATACTGTCATCTGTCCAGCCAAAAAGTGCTTTCAATTGTGAGACTGTTGCACCAGAGTTAGCTGCGCGTGTTGCTGCTAATTTTCTTAAGCCATGCGCTGATTTTTTGATGCCTGCTTGGGGACATGCTTTTAAAAACGCATGTCCAAAGCTTTCCTTGGTAAATTTTGTACCTTTTTTACCACAAATAAATGTTTCGTCACCAATAGGACCAGTTTTAAGGGTTTGTGCGAGTTCTGGTAAAATAGGCAGAAAAACGTCCGTTTTAAATTGGCTCTTTTCTGTTTTGAGATGAATGATATTATCTTTTACATCTTTCCAACCAATGCGAACGGCATCACCACGGCGTAAGCCCGTATACAAAAGAACATCAATCCAGACGCGTTCATGGGTTCCTAAAGACCAATGTTGATAATATTTTTCTATATCTGCTTCTGTCCAAGTGGGTAACCCATCTTTGTTTTTGAGAGGGGGTTTTTTAACGCCTAAAGCTGGATTACTTTCCAAAAGACCTTGGTCAATCGCCCATTTAAAAAGTCCATTAAGTGCTTTCAAAAAATTTTGAGCTGCTGCTGGCATTTCTTTGCGGCGTTCAACACCTGCTATAATATGTTTTTTTTCAATTGCTCGGTATGGAATATTTCCTATAGTATCACATACCTTCATAAGAATGAGTTCTCTTTGTTTTTTTGTATCTTTAGCGAGGCTATGCCAATTAACACTATTAAAATATTGTTTAAGCAGCCATGCAAATGACCCTTCAATCAGTTTGCCGATTTTCGGTTTTGGAGGGATTATACCTTGTAATTCGGCAAGGGCGCTTTTGTAGTTGTCAACAAACTCTTGCGTTCCATAAGTTCCGCGTATTCTAATACGTTTTCCATGACCAATACGTACATACCATACGATTTTGCCATGTTGGGTAATTTGTTTAACGAGATGAGGGGGGCGTGGTTTTGGCATGGGAACACCTATAAGACGATATCAAATTCATAATCATCACGAGATAAATTCCATATTTTATTAGGATGTGCTGTTGAATTTGGTAATGGGATATCGGATTTCAGATAGATAAGTAGTTCACCGGTAGGTTTGATTTCTATGAGTTCGCATTTTTGCTTTTTTGCTTCTCTTAAAGCTCGTGCAATGGCTGGTTGTGTTATGGTAGCAGGGCGCGGCGCCATGTCATTTCTCCTTACATTGAGACGTAATTCACCCGTTTCGTGAATCACGCATTACTTGAAAGTGTTAGGAAGGGTGGGGGTGCTAGGAGGCATTTGTGAAGAGAAGCACCTCCATATGTAAAAAATCTGTAAGTTTATTTTTTAGATGTGCTTAATTTCATATTTCCAATCAGGCAATTGAGTAAGAGCTAATGCGAGCTGTCCTCTATGACACATGCATACATTGGCTTCAAAACAGGTGATTGCAACGCGCTTTTTGTTTAAAAATATTTGATATAATTTGTTTATTGCACAAGAATTATTCTTGAGAGTTGTATTTCGATAATTTTTAAAAAGGCGGTCATAATCTTTTTGTGTTTTCAAATTTCTTCGTTTTTCAGAGGCAATTCCAAGTTCAGGCATATGCATATATTCAATATCAATGTTGCTTACAGCTTGCTCTAATTGTCTTTTTGAAAATCCGTGTTTTCTACTTATTGGATTTTTACGAACATCACATAAAGTTTTGATATTGTTTTCTATGAGACAACTAAGATAATTCTCAAGGGACCTACCTTCATAGCCAAGGGTAAAAAAACAAAATTCCTCATCTTTAGCAGGCTGTATGATAATATGTTCGATGTTACACACGTTTAATTTCCTTATGTGAAAGGGTGGGGGTGATTGTAGATATGCGTTAAACAACACCCCCATAAGGGTTAAGCAGCTTTTGTAGAGAGTTGTTTTATCTCACGTTCTATTTCAGCTAAAAAGGCTTGAACAGCTTGATTGATTTGTTCAATTTGTTTGTCATCACGGTAGATGCGTTTGATTTTCATACGCAAATGAGATGAATCCCCCGTAAAACGTGGATCATAACTGATAAAATCACACCATTGACGTTCTGTACACGCCATTTGGAATTGCATTTGCGCGTGATATTCTGGTTTGATCTCGTTATCTATACAAAAGCGCATATGGTTTGCGGATCTCGGGCATTTGATTTCGATTAACCCGTTTTCACCAATAAGCCCATCAGGGCTTGCCCCCGCCATTTTGAGTGTGGGGTGTTGGATAAAGCCGCATTGAGAGATCTCTGTATCATAAATGAATGCATATTCTTTGAGTGCATCTTCTTCATGTTCAATGCCCCAACGCATATCTTCGGTTTCATAATGGGGGCTGGTTTCACCAGTTAAACGTTCTGTTATGAGTTTGATTTTGTAGTCTTCATATTTGCTTGTAGGCAATCCTTTCGCTGTTTTACTCAGGACGTTGTAAATGTTTGAAGCGGTAACTTTGCCTAGCCTTGCTTGAAACCATTGTGCTGTTCTTTGTTCCATCTCACACCGCCGTTTCTTGTTGAGTTGGCGCATATTCAATATCTTGGACGTGAATATATTCGGCATCTTGTATAGGGGCGTTTATTTGTTCTTGTGGAGGGAGGTATTCGAGAGCTTTGTCTCTTTGGATATTTTGCTTTTTTTCTAAAAGTCCTAAAACCTCTTGTGCTTTTTCAAAAGACAGATCTGTTAGTTTTTCTACGTTCGCGTAAGAGAGAAGATTATTTTCATTCGTTCCAGTCTCTTTAATTAACAGTTTGATTTGTTCGAGCATGGCATGAGAAACAAGTTGTCCTTGTGTGGTATTATTAATACGAGCCGCTTCATCTTCTTCATAAATACCGGAAAAACCGAAAGCATAGCGAGCACATTGTATAGTTGCTTTATGACGTAACATGCGTGCTGGATATTTTTCCCATGGGTCACTTTTTTCTTGTTTGCATTCGTTTAAATATTCGGTGACTTCGATAGGGTCTTTAATGCCTTTGAGACGAATAGCACATTTAATGGCAATTAAATTTCCATCTTTATCGAGTTGATCTTGAAAAGTCATGCCATCAAATTTAGGATTAGATTTAATGATCTTAATCCAGCCATCAATAGAGACAACAGGGATCATGCCGCCGAATTTTTTAGGGATTATATAGATCTCTTTTGTTAGAGGATTGAGACCATATTTATTGGCAATAAAAAGAAAAATAGCAAATTCTTCATCAGTGATGTTTTGGGCGTTTTTATTGCCAATACAAATTTTCATGATAGCCTTTTGAAACTCATGATCAGAAAATCCGTATTTTTTTGCCATAGTGGCTAATTGTGAATTTGTCATGTTTGTTTCCTTTTAATGCGTGCTTTGTCGTTTTATCTCTTGAGACAGCAGCCCCATGCCTTTTGTTGTGATTTTTGCGGAAGGAATGACTTTTTCAGTTCCCTTTTCGGTTTGAATAGTGTTGGTTGAGCAATCCATAAGACCTTTTTGGATTTTGTCTTGATAAGGCAATAAGTGAGCGCCGAAAGTGCGTCGATAAACCCATCTTTTTTTCTGTAAGAAGAGAATGAACTGTTTTGGTTGCATTTCGAGAATTTTAGCTGCTTCAGTCAGACCGAAGAGCCCATCAGAGCGTTGCAAGCTTTCCAAAGCCATTGCTTTTGGTTTTAGATATTCAATGAGAGTATCTTGTTGATCTATTTGACTTTGTAGGTAATTCAAAAAGCCAATCATAGCTTTTGGACTGGAATAGTCGATTTGTTGTGGTGTTACTGCCTGCTTTGCACGCCGTTCACATTCGATAAAGTATAAACGAGCCTCTCTACCTTTCTTATTGTTCTCAATCATAGAAAGCTCTTTCGCTACATTTAAGGTGAGAGCATAATCTTTAGAGGGACGACCACCTTGGAGGTTTTCCCCAAAATTGGTGAAAACTATATAATCCTTATTTTCTAATAAGTTATATTTGTTGATGCGGTTTTTAATCCAAGTAGAGAAATCTTTACCTACCTCCAAAAAGGCATGCAATTCACGTGCGTTTACTGTTTGAACGTCTTCTCCGTTAATCGTGTTATTTGTAATAGCGATAGGATTATTCATAAGTTTACTCCGTCCGATATTTAATAAGAGGAAAGAGGAGGGCGCTTTTAGAAACGCCCTCTGTAGTGTGTATAGTGTGGGTAGTTTGGAATGACATCCGAAAGAGTTAACCGGTGCTGCTGTTCATAAGTCCCGTAAGTTTCATCTTCATATCGCTGTTGTTCGATTTCTTCTAAAAAAAAACCGTATGCGTTACTGTCTTTAACAAAGTCGTGAGGTATGTTTCCATTGAAACACTGTTCTTCACATTCTTTCAGATAGCATTCTGCAAGATCTTCAGAGATATCTTCACAACGATTAGTTTTTGGTTCGATACGGAAGATTTGGACAGCATTATCGGTTTGATCAATAACTTTGATCATGTCCTTTTCTTCTAAGAAAGGTCCCGCTTTAGCGAGATTTTGTTCTTCATTTTCACAGATGACTAAGAGAATTTCATCAGAATTGATAAACACTGGTTTTTTCACAAATGCCTCCATACAGCCTATTGGCAAAAGTTATTTTCTAAGATATGGAGAAATTAATACGTTTTTCGTAATCATATGTCAATAGATAAAATACGAAAAACGTATTTTTATTTTTATAAATCTATTCGATTTTGTTTATATCATTAATGTTAATGAGGTGCTTATGATAAAAAGTATAAAAGAAAAGCAGCTAGCCATCATGCTAAATAAATTAACCGAATGTGAAAAAAAAAGCTTTTATGAATTTCTTGCTGCGAGCAGAGATTTTAAAAGATCCTCGACAATCTTCTTTTCAGAATCATTCGCTTGTGAATATAAATAAAGAAAATCATCAGAGTAAGGTCCAGAAATAGGTGAAGAATCTTTAAAAAACTCCATAATTTTAACTAATTCATCTGCCTTAATATCCCTCATTTCCCTATTTGTATTAAGATTAATCATATTGGATATAGCTGGTCTTCTTATACCAAGATGGGCGGCAAGCTTAGCTTGGCTCCCTCGTCCCATTTTATCAAGTTCTTTTTTTATCCAAATTTTTAGCTCTTTTTGCCTAATCATAATTAAGTTTATTCCTTATTTTTAAAGTACTTACAATATAAAAATACAAATGATACGTTTTTCGTATTGACTAAATATTTTGGATATCGTATTTTTATCGCTATGATAAAAACATATACGAAAACCGCAAAACTCATAATTGAGTATCTAGGTGGCTATAAAAAAGTTGCTGATATTGTTAATCGCAATGTTATTGTAATTAGAAAATGGACTTATCCTTTTGAAAAGCGAGAGGGTAAAGGCGGCATTATTCCAGCTAAATACCAAATTATGCTTTTAAATTATGCGCGCGATCATGGGATAGATTTGCGCCCCGAAGATTTTTTTTACCCCGAGCGCTTGCAGTCATTAATGCAAGAGCAAGTCCCCCCATTTTCGAACATTTGCAAGAGCCGCGGTGTTGATCACACCGGCGATAGTTTGCAGCCTTAAGGAGATCAAAATGATTTCAAATGAAATAATATTGATAGTTGTGTGTGTAGTGTTTGGCGTCTTGCTTTTTAGTGGAGTGATGTTTCGTTTTGCTTTGTATTATCGAGATCAAGTTAAAAAGCTTAAAGAGTTTATTGAAAGTCAAGAATTTCGAATTGAGGTTTTAAAAGAAGAACTCAACGTCACTAAGAAGATCATTGATGAGTGTGGTGAGGATATCAAAAAATATGAAAAGGAAATTAAAGCACTGAAGCAGAAGATAGATGAGTATGAAGAAGCGTTCAAACGGAAAGATGATCTTATAGATATACTAAAAGCAGAATCCCAATCACGCGATAAGGAAATTGAGAGGCTTACACAAGAGCTTAAGCAGCGTGGTGAAGCTGTAAAAGAAAAATCTCATAAAAATAAGAAGAAAGGTAAGTGAGGAGTGAGATGGGCTTAATTGCGCTTCTTATATCTTGTTATGCAGCTTATACTGCTTTTAAAACCACAAAAAGGCTTAGACAAGAGATAGATGAAAAAGACGAAATAATAAACGAGCGAGAAAGGCTTATTCAAAAATTATCTCGTTCTAACATTTCTTATTGTGTGAATTGCAGTAAAATTGTGTGCAGAGAAGTCGTTTAAAGCGCCATTCTAAGAAAAAATAATCATTAAATGCTGGTGATTTAGATGCTTTCTACAATCCTTTGTTTTGATCTAGGTACGAAGATGGGGTGGGCGATACGTGGAGGGGACGATAGTATCATAAGTGGTACCATTAATTTTCACCCCCGTCGTTTTGAAGGCGGTGGGATGCGTTATTTACGCTTTAAGCAATGGCTTAATGAAATAAAGCAGACAGCAGGTCAAATTGACGCGGTGTATTTTGAGGAGGTGAGGCGTCATGTTGGCACCGATGCAGCGCATATTTACGGTGGTTTACTAGCAACATTAACGGCGTGGTGTGAACATCATCAGATACCGTATGAGGGGATACCGGTAAGTACGATTAAGAAAGCGACGACGGGGAAGGGGAATGCGTCAAAAGAAGAGATGATAGAGGCCATGTGTATTAAAGGGCACAAGCCATGTGATGATAATGAAGCAGATGCTTTAGCGATTTTACATTTAGTTAAAGGAAGGGAGATCTCAAATGATGTCCAGTAATAGTAATAAAGTGGCGTTTGTAAAATTTAGTACAGATCAGTTTTTAAAAGATCTCATGGGCTTAAAAGCGACCGAGAAGGCTGTTTATACAACACTTGTGTTGCTAATGAATGATAGGAAAGCGCCTCTTATAAATAA
>NZ_JBHIQZ010000023.1:0-18964 GCF_042196865.1 Bartonella sp. AC130YNZD | reverse complement strand
TGGATGAAAAAGAAGGGCAACCCTTTAAACTTGATCTTGAAAAAGCCAAGCAGCTTTTAACAGAAGCAGGTTATCCAGATGGTTTTGAGGCCAATATTTTTGCAGGAAAATCTCCTTATCCTTTTGCTTTGCCTATTGCTCAGTCTATTCAGGATAATGCAAAAAAGATAGGTGTGCACTTTAAGATTGAACATTTTATCGGTACACAGTTGTTTTCCAAACTTTATGCACGTAGCTTTGATACAATTTTTATAGGATGGAATAATTCTTCTGCGGATCCTCATACAATGGCTTCACGTTTTATTTCAAATCCTGATAATCGGTTTGAGGCTAAAAATACAGGCTATCCTAGTTGGTGCCACGGCTATTTGGATGAAGATATGAATAAGAAGGTTCAGGCAGCTCTGTTTCAAAAAGATCCACGGAAACGGGCACAAATGTATGCTGATTTACAGCGTGAATTAATGCAAAAAGGACCTTATGCGTTTATCTATCAGACATATAATATTATTGCTATGACACCTGATGTAAAAAAATGGGTGTGGAATAGTGCACCACGTATTTTTTATAGTGCAATTGAAAAATAAGAAGGTATCAAGTTTATAAAATATAAAAAACATGATCATGATATATTTGATGTATTGCAAAGCTCTTTAACACTTTGCAATACGTTGAATTTTATCGGGAATGGATTACTATGTTGTATCGAGAATTTTATTTCAGGAATTCTTATGAAAGATGCGTTTGTGTGGATGTAGGATTGAATATTTTAACTTCTATTGATACAATTTTCGGATGAAATAATGACTCTAGACATCCCCATACAACGGCTTCAAGTTTTTTTTACAACCCTGATAATCGATTTGAAATTAAAAATATAAGCTGTTCTAGCCGGTGTTATGGGTATTTTGATGAAGCTATAAATCAAAAGTTTAAAGATGTGTTGTTTCAAAAAGATTCACAGAAACGGGCGTAAAGAATTGAAAAATGGTAAGTTTGTTTAGTGAAAAAACAGGTGTAACAAATGTGGCAGAATTCACTGTTTCCGAAATAGCAGGGACTCTAAAGCGTGTTGTTGAAGAAAAGTTTGGTTATGTACGGGTGCGTGGGGAGATATCAGGGTACCGTGGTACTCATGCTTCGGGACATGCTTATTTTGCTTTAAAAGATGATAAGGCACGGTTGGAAGCTGTTATTTGGCGTGGAGTTATGGAAAAGCTCAAATTCCCTCCTGAAGAAGGGATGGAAGTAGTTGCTGTTGGTAAACTTACAACTTATCCAGGGTCATCGAAATATCAAATTGTCATTGAGGCTCTTGAACCAACGGGGGTTGGTGCTTTGATGACACTTCTTGAAAATCGTAAGAAAAAGTTTTTAGAAGAAGGCTTGTTTGATGAAGAAAAGAAAAAACCTTTGCCTTATATGCCTCGAATTTTAGGCGTTGTAACATCACCAACAGGTGCTGTTATTCGTGATATTATTCATCGCATATCCGATCGTTTTCCGTTGCATGTTTTGGTTTGGCCTGTACGTGTTCAGGGGGAAACAAGTGGGAGGGAAGTGGCTGTTGCTGTTGAAGGTTTTAATGCTCTTGGTCCAGGTGGACTTATTCCAAAACCTGATCTTATTATTGTTGCACGGGGAGGGGGAAGTTTAGAAGATTTGTGGGGGTTTAATGACGAAGCTGTTGTTCGTGCTGTTTATGAATCTTCTCTTCCTGTTATTTCTGCTGTTGGGCATGAAACGGACTGGACCTTGATTGATTATGTGGCTGATTGGCGCGCTCCAACTCCTACCGCCGCAGCAGAACGGGCTGTTCCTGTTAAGCTTGATCTCGAGGTGCTGGTGGCATCGCTTGATGCACGTTTGCGCAAGGGACTCGCGCGTTATTTGGATTTTTATCGACAAAAATTGCGTGCTACTCTACGAGCTCTTCCGACTGCCGATCAACTTTTTGCTCTACCACGGCGTGGTTTGGATGAAACTTCAAGTCGATTGCAGCGTGCTCTTTGTGTAAGCTACGATAAAAAACGTTTTTCTTTTCATGCACTTGGTGTGCGTCTTTCACCGCGTTTGTTAAATAGTGAAAAAGCACAACGCAATACAAAGGAATATACGGCACGTCTTCAGCGTGCTTTTGTGCGTAGTGTGGAAAAACAACGTGCTAGGTTAGAGGTAGTATCTAGGCTTTTAAGAAGCACTTCATATCAGAATATTTTGGAGCGCGGTTTTGTTTTGGCTTTGGGGAAAGATCATAAGCCCATTAAACGATTGGTTCAGTTTCCTGAAACAGGGCAAATAAATTTACGCTTTTTTGATGGAGATATCAGTGTTGCAACACAAGAGCCTATTTCCGCTAAAAGATCAAAACACAAGCAGATAAAGTCGCCAAGCGATGATCAAGGAACTCTCTTTTAATACGGTTAATGCCATGCTTGTGGAAGGTCTTCTTAAGGGAGTGGATGGAAAAGTTCGTTGCGCATGGGCTGGAACGGATCCACTTTATTGTGCTTATCATGATACCGAATGGGGAAAGCCTGTTTTTGAGGATATTCGTTTGTTTGAGAAAATTTGTCTTGAAGGTTTCCAAGCAGGGCTTTCTTGGTTTATAATTTTAAAAAAACGCTCTTTTTTTCGCGTTGCATTTGATCACTTTGACTTTGAAAAGATTGCTCATTATGATGAGCTAAAGGTGCAAATGTTAATGCAGAATAAAGACATTGTTCGCCATCAAGGAAAAATTCAATCAGTGCTTAATAATGCATTGAGAGCACAAGAAATTATAACAGAGTGGGGGAGTTTGTCCCACTATTTTTGGTCTTTTCAACCACCACAATCGGAGCGTTATGAAAAAATAGATTTTCAAACACTGTTAGCTAACCCTATGACACCTGCTTCTTTTCGTCTTTCTCAAGACTTGAAGAAACGTGGTTGGACATTCGTTGGCCCCACAATTTGTTATGCTTTTATGCAGTCCGTAGGAATTGTTAATGATCATCTTGAAGGATGTTTTTGTCGATAAATTGGCAAACTTTCTTTTGTAAGAGTAATGATTAATAGGATAATAATTGAATTATTTAATAAATGTATAAATTATACAATTCCGCTGTATAAGATAATTGAAATATACAAACTATACAATATTAATGATTTTCTATTGTTGTTGGCACTAAAAACGATAAAGGTATAATTTTGAGGATGAAAAAACAGACGCAAAAAGGAGTGATATCTTAACTGTTATGTATCTGAAGTGAGATAATGGTAATATCTTGTATGTTTTAAAAAAACATCTAGTTACACCAAAGCCCATTTTGCGACGCAGCTCATGAATGCTATGACAGTAAATCCATCGTGCACTCCATCTTTACGCTTATGAAGGAGAAGATCGGCACCATCACACATTTACTAGCTCTCAATGTTGTCAACTGTCTTTAGCATTTGTAATGGTTCAGAAGAGGTGTTTTTATTTCCGTTAGTGACATGACCGTTATAATTAATGAATATTTTATTCATGTTTATTGACGAATGCAAAGTGGTTTTTAAATGGGGTGCTGTTGTTGCATTGTTTTACTTTGCTTGTATGACTGTTGGTTTATTTATATGTAGGTCGATTGCCCAATGCTTACCTAGGCAATATAAAATGAAATGCAGCGATGAAAAATTGAAGTTAAATGACTCAAGCTACTTGTGTTAGGTTTTATTATCTGATAACGTTCCTTCACTAGAGAGGAATTTTGCTGCGTGTGAGCTCCAGTTTTGGGAGGATACTTAAGCTCAGACAGACTGGTATTCACTGCATTGCTTCGTTGAATCTCTGTATGTTTCCGCTGGAAACGAGAGTTTTTGCGGTATGTTGCTTTCTGTTCTATTTTTATAGTGGTAAAGCAATGATGCACACTAAAGTTTAGAAGGTTTTATATTCGTTATGTCTTTGGGGGGGAAGTGTCTAATAAATTTTGTTTTTATCAATGGGGGGATGCATTTTAGTGTATATTCTTTTATTGTAAGCTTTATTTCTCAAAAGATAAAGCGTGGAAGGAATGCTTCTTCTCATTTTTCCTTTATCTTTGTTAACGCGTTTGGTTTTGTTGGTAAAAACGTAAAACTTTTGACACTTAGTTTTCAAAAGATTAAGCAGATTTTTGTGGGGGGTAGCGTTTTAGAAAAGATATTTTCTTATGTCTTTCTGCTGTTTCAGTGACGTTTTGGTCATGTAGTAAAGATGCGCCGCATCTTGAAACTGAGTGTTTGAGGGGGATGACTATTTTTAAAGTTTGCATATTTTATTTTAAATGTCGCCTAAAGGAATAGAATAATGAATTCATAAATTTTTGCGTAATGATTTTTTTTAAGCTCACTATTTTTTGGGGGGCGACAAGGCTTATTGATGATTAATAGGGAATTGATATAGTGCATTATCATATGCAAAGAGGTTATGAAAAGAATGTAATACTGGTTAGCAAAACATATATTGCATGTTCGCTATGGTTTATTGAGACGTAAGTCAATGAATTTATCAAGTAGATGACTCTGTGTAGGTGATTAGAAATATAGGCGATTAGAACGTATTTATTCAATGTTATAATTATAAATTTGCTATATTATTTCAGCGTCATTAATTGATAAAAATAGATAAAGGGAAGAGTTTATGAACTTGAAAAGAAAAATATTGAAAAGTAGCGGCTCTCTTGTTTCTGTTCTTATGGCATTGGGAATGGTTGTACAACAGTCCTTAGCAAAAACACCGGCTAATACTCTTGTGATGGCTTGGAATATTGATGCAATCAGTACGTTTGATCCCGCACAACTTAATGATGTTTATGGGAGTGAAATTATTCGCAATGTTTGTGATAACTTGGTGAGTACTGCGACAGATGATCCTGCTAAAATGGTTCCCGCTTTAGCAACACATTGGGATGTTTCAGGTGATAATCACAGTACGGTGATTACTTTTCATTTGCGTGATGGTTTGAAGTTTAATGATGGCAGATCAGCCAACGCCAATGATCTTGTTTGGGGTATGAAGCGGATTGTCAAATTGAAGATGGGTAATGCGGCAATTTTTAATGAATATGGTATTACAGAGCAAAATGTTGATGATGCTTTGCAAGCTCCCGATGAGAAAACGGTTGTGATGAAATTTGATAAGCCTTATCCAGCAGAACTCATTCTTAATAATATTGTTGCGAGTCGTGCAACAGCTTTGCTTGATCGTAAGACGATTATGAAACACGAAAAAGATGGCGATTTTGGAAATCAGTATTTGAAAAGTCATGCTGCGTGTGTTGGACCTTATCAGTTAAAAAGTTGGCGCCCTGGAGAAGCTCTTTTGTTGCGTGCAAGCTCTCACTATTGGGGACAAGCGCCTAAACTGAAGCAGATTTTAATTCGCCATGTTGCAGAGCCCGGAACACAACGTTTGTTGTTGCAAAAACATGATATTGATGTTGCTCGTAATTTGACACCTGAAGATCTTGCAGATCTGCAAAAAACAACAGATGTTAAAGTTGAAAGAGTGTTAGTGCCAACTATGATGTACTGGGGATTCAATACGACGAATCTTATTTTTGCTAAGGAAAAAGTGCGCTTGGCGATGCGTTATCTCATAGATTATGAAGGTCTTGGCAAGAAGCTTCTCAAAGGGATTGGTGTTCCACGGGCAAGTTTTATTCCTCTTGGCAACTTTGGGGCTTTAGATGAAAAAGAGGGGCAACCCTTTAAACTTGATATTCAAAAAGCCAAACAGCTTTTAGCAGAGGCTGGTTATCCGAACGGATTTGAGGCAAATTTTCTCGTGTCAAACACTCCTTATACTTTGTTACTTGCTCAGTCACTCCAAGATAGTGCTGCTCAGGCAGGGGTGCGTCTTAAAATTGAACGTGTAGCAGGTACACAGTTATTTTCAAAAGTGGATGCTCGAGCTTTTGATACGGCTTTTATCGGATGGAATAATGATTCTGCGGATCCTCATACAATGGCTTCACGTCTTATTTTCAATCCAGATAATCGTTTTGAGGCTAGAAATACAGCCTATCCTAGTTGGAAGCATGGGTATTTTGATGCTAAGATGAATGAAAAGGTTGAAGAAGCGTTGTTTCAAAAAGATCCGCAAAAACGAGCGCAACTCTATGCTGATTTACAACGTGAATTAATGCAAAAAGGACCTTATGCGTTTATCTTTCAACAATATAGCGTTGTCGCGATGACGCCTGATGTCAAAAAATGGGTTTGGAATAGTGCACCGCGTATTTTTTATAGTAAAATTGAAAAATAAGTGTGTCTTTTTAGTGTTATCAAAGCTAAAAAGAGCTTAATCATAATTGCATGATGAAAATATTCTCCCATATAAAGCTCTTCAGTTTTTTAAGGATGAAACTGTGAAGGATGTTTGTGTAGTAGCAGTATATAATTAAGATCGTTTATAGGGAGCGATGAATATAGAAAGTTATATTGGGGAGGATCTTTGTTTATGGTTATAGATTCTCTGCATCCCGAATATAGACTGATGTATAAGAAAATTATTTTATAGATGCTTAGTTTGATTAAATGAAATTGATGTCTAATGCTATGCTATTTAAGCAAAATCACAATCACTTTGTGTGAAAAGGTAGAAGAATACAAAAGGAAGAGATAAAATGGGAAAACAAAGAATATTGAAAAAATTTTCTATTTTATTAAGCTCAATCGTTTTTTTTAATGGAGCTGTAACATCGGCATTCAGTGCCTCATCTAAAGATATATTGGTAATGGCATGGAATATTGATTCAATTAGTAGTTTTGATCCAGCGCAAACTGTTGAGGTTGTGACGAGTGAGTTATTGACGAATATTTGCAGCGCGTTAGTGCAATATGATGAGCATGATCCTACAAAAATTCGCCCTGCTATGGCAAAATCTTGGGACGTTTTAGATAATGGCAAAAGAATAGTCTTTCATCTTCGTGATGATTTAAAGTTTAATGATGGAAGGATGGCTACAGCGCAAGATCTGGTATGGTCGATGCGACGGATTATTAAATTAGGATTAAGCTATGCTCAATCTTTAATGGATTATGGGTTTACCAAAAACAATATTGAAACAAATATTCAGGCTCTTGATGATAAGACTTTACAATTAAAATTAGATAAACCCTATCCTATTCAGCTCATATTGACTGTTATTGGACAATCTTATGCTTCTGCTTTGCTTGATCGGAAAACAATTGAAGCACAGAGTATTAACGGTGATATGGGGAATAAATATTTAGCAACACATACAGCTTGTGTTGGACCTTATAAATTGGTGAGCTGGTCTCCAGGAGATAAAGTTGTGTTAGAGGCGACACAACATTATTGGGGCGAAGTGCCTAAAATTAAGAAGATTGTTGTGCGGCATGTAGCGGATTCATCAAGTCAAAGACTTCTTTTGGAAAAAGGTGATGTGGATATAGTGCGTGATCTTTCTTCAGAGGATATTTTAGATCTTGAAAAAAAGGGAGGCCCAGTCAAAATTAGTCGTGTTTTGCGTCCGCAGATTATTTACTTATCGTTAAATAATAAGAATGCAATTTTTGCGAATGAAAAGGTCAGATTGGCACTTCGTTATTTGGTTGATTATGAAGGTCTTGGAAAAACTGTTTTGAAAGGGATTGCTATTCCACGGGCAACTTATATGTCTTTAGGTGTTCCAGGTGCTTTAGATGAAAAAGAAGGTTTGCCTTTTCAGTTGGATTTGAAAAAAGCAAAACAACTGATTACTGAAGCTGGTTATCCTAATGGGTTTAAAGCTAATCTTTTAGTTGGAAGCCTTAGTTATATGTCGTCTGTTGCACAGTCTATTCAAGCCAATGCACGCAAAATTGGTGTTGAGCTTACAATTGAAAAAATGGCACAAAATCAATTGTTGAGTCGTGTACGTGGTGGAAATTATGATACTGCACTTATGGGGTGGGGGAGTGCCGATCCTGATGGACATCCTGCTTCATTAAATCACGTGTTTAACCCTGATCCAACATTTACAAAAAAGCACAATATGTATTTAGCTTGGCGCGCTGGGTATTATGATGAAAATATTAATAACATGGTGATGGATGCTTTGTTTGAGAAAGACCCCAATAAGCGTATCATGCAATATCGTACTTTACAGCATTATGTGCTAGAGCATGGTCCTATGGTTTATTTATTTCAGACATATTATACCGTTGGTATGGGACCTGATGTCAAAAAATGGATTTGGAACAGTTATAGACTTTACTACAATGAAGCAGAAAAATAAAAAGAAGCATGTTATAGAGAAGGATTGTAGAACATGCTTAATAAGAGATTGTTTTGTTATATAAAAAAAGGTATTTGCTTTATGTTTTATCGCTACAGAGGGGATTTTTATAATGGTTTTGCCACTTTCAGAGACTGAAAGAGCTGTATCAGAAAAGCAGAAAAAATTATTTTTATGGGATTTTTTATGCAAAGGATTGAAACTTCTTATTTCAGTTTTTATCACATTGCTTGGGTTGGTGACGATTACCTTTTTTCTTGGTCATCTTCTTCCTCTCGATCCTGTTCTATCTATTCTTGGTGATAATATCAGTCAGGAAGCTTATGATGCTATGTATTATAAGCTGGGTCTTGATAAGCCGTTGATTGTTCAATATTGGAAGTATCTTCATAATGTATTTTTATTTGACTTTGGAGATGCTTTAACGTCTGGGCGTCCTGTTTTAGCTGATATTATGCGTGTATTTCCTGCAACATTAGAACTTGCAACTGTTGCTATTGTTATTGGCACAACTCTTGGAATTCCCTTTGGTGTTTTTGCAGCAATGTATCGCGATTCATTTATTGATTATGTTGTCCGTATTTTTACACTTGTAAGTTATTCTACCCCAACATTTTGGCTTGGATTAATGGCGTTGTTAATATTTTACGCCAAGCTTGGTTGGGTTGGTGGCCCAGGACGACTTGATTTTCTTTATGAATATTCTTTTGAACAAAAAACAGGATTTTTCCTTTGGGATACTGCAAGCCAAGGACAATGGGAGGCTTTTGGTAATGTTTTTAGTCACGTTATTATGCCTGCTTTGATCTTGGCTTTCGGTGCTATGGCTTATATTAGCCGTATGACTCGTGGGTTTATGATTGAGCAGCTTAATCAGGAATATATCATTACTGCACGTGTAAAGGGATTATCGTGGTCGCGAACCGTTTGGGGGCATGCCTTTCAAAATGCTGCTGTTCAAATTATTACCGTTGTTGCACTTTCTTATGCTTTTTTATTAGAAGGGGCAGTTTTAACGGAGACAGTTTTTGCTTGGCCTGGTTTTGGACATTACTTGACAAATGCTCTTTTAGCCGGAGATATGAATGCAGTTGTAGGATGTACTTTACTTGTAGGATTTATCTTTGTCGCCATTAATTTATTTTCTGATTTGCTTTATCGCATTTTTGATCCAAGGACACGTTGAATATGACAGTAAGTAATCATCATAAATCGCAATCATCATCTTCTTTGGGTAGTTGGTTAAACGATCCTGTTCCAAACTCCATAATTCAAGCGAACATACAAAGAATTTATCACGCACTGGCTAAGTTTTTTCATAACTTTTCGGCTGTATTCGGTCTGCTTATTATTTGTATTATTATCATATGTGCATTTTTTGCTCCTTGGATTGCTACGCATGATTTTCTTAGCAATGATCTAGGGCATCGGTTGCAGCCACCCTCTATGGCGCATTATTTTGGAACAGATGAATTGGGACGTGACATTTTTAGTCGCCTTGTTTTTGGTTCCCGTATTACTCTTTATGTTGTTTTTCTTACAACAGTTATTGTAGGTCCAATAGGGCTTATTGTTGGAACTGTATCTGGTTATATGGGCGGATGGGTTGATACTGTGCTCATGCGCATTGTCGATATTTTTCTTGCTTTTCCAGGTTTGATTTTAGCTCTTGCATTTTCAGCCGCATTGGGACCAGGGATTGAAAATGCTTCTATTGCAATTTCAATTGCAGCATGGCCCCCAATTGCACGTTTAGCACGTGCTGAGACTTTGACAATACGTTCTTCTGATTATGTTTCTGTAGTTCGCCTGCAAGGGGCCTCTGCTTGGCGAATTATTTTGTTTCATGTTGCGCCCATGTGTATTCCTTCAGTGATTGTACGATTAACTTTGGATATGTCTGGAATTATTTTAACGGCTGCTGGTCTTGGTTTTTTAGGGTTGGGAGCTCAACTTCCAAGTCCTGAATGGGGTGCGATGCTTTCTTCAGGGCGGGAATTTATGATGACAAATTGGTGGTTGGCGGCAATACCAGGCTGTGCAATATTATTTGCAAGTCTTGCTTTCAACCTTTTAGGTGATGGTCTTCGTGATGTATTGGATCCACGCAATGGGTAATAAATTATTAGAAGTAGAAGATTTACGTATTTCTTTTCCTACAACGCGCGGCATTTCAGAAGTTGTGCGTGGCGTTAGTTTTTCTGTTGGAAAAGAAAAAATTGGAATTGTTGGTGAATCCGGATCTGGAAAATCGATGACTGGGCGCGCAATACTAAGGTTGAGTCCAAAAGCAGCTATTGTTAAAGCTAAAAAAATGCGCTTTGAGGATGTTGATTTATTGGAAGCAAGTGAACCTCAGATGCGAAAAATCCGTGGGAAACGTATTTCAATGATTTTACAGGACCCCAAATATTCACTTAATCCATTAATACGGATCGGGGAACAGATTATGGAGGCTTACCGTATTCATTATCGTGTTTCAAAAGCTGAAGCGAGGGAGCGCACCATATCTATGTTAGAATCTGTTCATATTCGTGATCCTGAACATGTGATGCGTCTCTTTCCCCATGAAATATCTGGGGGGATGGGGCAGCGCGTGATGATTGCAATGATGCTCATTCCAAAACCTGATTTAATTATTGCCGATGAACCAACATCTGCGCTTGATATTACGGTCAGACGACAAGTTTTATCTGTATTAGATGAACTTGTTACAAAGTCTGGAACGGGACTTATTTTCATTAGTCATGATTTAAATATGATTGCTGATTTTTGTGATCGTATTTTGGTGATGTATGCGGGCCGTGTGTTAGAAGAGTTGCCTGCTTCTGATTTGTCTCACGCTTGTCATCCTTATACAAAGGCGTTGCTCGCGAGTTTGCCACGGCTTGATAATCCAGTTGATATTTTGGCTGTTCCTGAGCGTGATCCTGATTGGTTGTATAATCCTACGATTGTTAATGGTGTTGAGGAGGTTCCTCATGACAAATTGTGAGAATATTATTGATGTTTCTAATTTATCTGTAACTTTTGGTCATAGGCATAAGGCAGTAACAGTTGTTAAAAATGTTAATTTTCATATTAAGCGTGGTGAAGCTTATGGTTTGATTGGTGAATCCGGATGTGGAAAGTCAACTATTTTGAATACATTGGTGGGGCTTATTCCAGATTATAGTGGAAAGTTTCTTTTTGCTGGACAAGAAGTTGAAAAGAAAAGAAGTAAGGATTTTTTACGCTGTATTCAAATGGTTTTTCAAGATCCTTATGCTTCACTCCATCCAAGAAAAATGGTCCATACGGTTCTTTCTGAATCGCTCAAAATCCATGGAATGGATAATCAAAGAGAGCGGGTGGAGGATGCTTTAGATTCCGTTGGTTTAGATTCTTCATTTCTTTATCGTTATCCTCATGAGTTGTCTGGAGGGCAGCGTCAGCGTATTGCTCTTGCACGTGCTTTAATTATTGAGCCAGAGGTGTTGTTGCTTGATGAGCCAACATCTGCATTGGATGTGTCGGTACAGGCTGAAATTTTAAACTTGTTGAAATCACTGCGCGTGAGAAAAAAGCTTACTTATTTGATGGTGTCCCATGATCTTGCTGTTGTTGCACATATTTGTGAACGTGTTGGAATTATGCATAAAGGGATTATTCTTGAAGAGCTTAGCAATGATGAATTGCGTAATCTACATGCGCAACACGATTATACAAAGGAGTTTTTTGAAGCAAGTATAGAGCCTATTGTCCATAGAGAGCAAAGAGCATGATCAATTTTACAGAAGAGAAAATGCAATTTTATTTGTTTTGAAGTTTCTGGAGATGTTTGGCGGCATTGTTAAGAGGGAAGGGGATAATAGGATTTTTTCAGTATGAATTTTCTGGGCAGTGTTTGAGCTGTAATATTTTTAATCCTATTAGAACTCCCATTTTGAAATATACGAATGACTTATAACATACATCTCTTTGTTTGATATTATTGCATTATTTTTTACTTATCATTTTATGTTCAAAAGTTTTATTTTGGGATTTTAAGCATTAAATTTGTGAGAAATAACAAAAGATAGTAATGCTGTATTTTCTAGAAAAGCTTCTCATTATTTTACAATATTATTTTGTTTTTGGTTGTTCTCTTTTTTACAGTTTTATTCTTTATAAAAAGAATTTTTTGTAAAAGACATCAAATGGTTAATGACAGTCTTCAAATATTTTTCTGTTCTCTATTTAAAAAAGCGTTTAAAACAGCTTATAATAAGCCAAAAAGGCAGCATATTGCTTCCTTTTTGTTAAATTGAATAGGCTTTTTACAGTCTTGATTTAAAACTGATAGCGTATTCCTCCTGAAAAGCTTGCACCACTTATACCAGTTTTTTGAAGCTTTTGTTGATAGCTGACATCACCATGAAGGGAGAGGTTAGCGGACAATTATGCACTAATACCAAGCCCACCTTCAACGGAACTTCCCGAGGGGTCACGTTTATAATACTTATCAATATGGAATGTCTGATCATCACCAAAGGTTTTGATCAAGTTTACTTTTCCATAGAAAGACATAGGACGACTGTTTTCAGTGGCAATGGTTTTTGTCAAACGTCCACCAACACGGATTATCCATTGAGAAGGATTTTTCATCTCAATGGTCAGATTATCAGCATCTTTAATGGTATCAAACATCAAATGTTGATAGGCAAGCTGTGCCTGCGGTTCGAATGTTACGTCTTGGATACCCGTTGCAAATTGTTTGCTAACAGTTGTGGAGAACGCCAACATTTTTGCATTTTTCAATTTTGCGGTTGTACTAATGAGGGCATTGGTGATCTTTCTCTTTAGGAAGCCATAGGATAACAGCGTATCAAGATAGAAACCACTGTCATGTTGTATGGTTCCATAGGTTGTGAGTGACCATTTATCCACAATGCTCTTACTTGTATCTTGCATATTCTTTGGAGTGCAAAGAGAGTTGTCCATAGGTTTCTATAAGGCCAAAATGTGTTGTAGATATTTTTCCCTTCTAGCGCGACAAAGTTAACAACTCCTTGTAGAGCAGCATAACGAAGATGAGCACTGCTATAACTATATCTACTAGAAGTACTACTTATCAAAAAATAAGCTTCCTGTTTTTCCATAGGTGTATAAGAAAAAGCTATTCCGTTTGTCTTATTCTTTCCTTAAGACAAATGTCGCATATTGGTTAACAGTTGCATTTTGCTTAGCCATATTGGTTAATCCAGCATACAAGAGAGCATTGGGGCTTGATCAAATAGTTTGTATTTATGGCACGATGGTTTTTACTTTTAAGTCGCTATCAAGCAGTACTGGTTGTAAGCGAAAATCCCAGAAATTTTTATTTTCTCCTAAAAGGTTTTGTTCAGTATTTGTTTTACTGTGGTTTGATTTTGGTCCATAAGCTTTCAGTATATATTTATAAGGTGAACCACTTATTGTGATATAGTCCTTTGCAAGTTTGAAAGAGTTTTGATTTACTTTTCCAGAAACTTGAATGAGTGAAAGACCACGTGCACTGGTAAGAGCAGAAGCATCTGCTTTAATATTGTTCTTTTCTAAATGTCCAGTGATATAAACCAGTGTAGTCCCTGAAACATCACCGTGAATCAGAAGATGGTCAGCTTTTTGTTTGTTTATGGCAGCACTATCACTCCATTCGACGTTGAAATGAATTTCTGCTTTTCCTGTAGCATTGTAGACTTTTTTAGTATTTGGTCTGCCAGATCCTATGTGCAACGTGTGATAATGATCTTCAGTTGGCTCTTCAAAAACAATAGAGCTGTTATTGATGTTAAGGACAGAAATATCAGAACGTGCTCTTTGAGCAATATCAAGCAGTTTTTCGTTCTGGCTTTTTTTATTTGTGCTTGTTTTCAATATCCATTTCGTATTATTTTGCAAATCAAAGACTGTTTTGAATTTTTTTCAGTGCTCACTTTGCCGTCTAAGATGGAGTGATCGGCATTTAGTATAAAAGTGAAATCATTTTTTTTCGTTGAGGCTTCGGTTACTAATAAAACCTTGGCACGGATTTCTGAATTTTTGAGATTGGCTTTACCAATTGATTCATTTGCATTAATTCCAGTACCATTTTTAATGTGAAGTTTTGCATTGGTTAAATTGATTTCTGATGTTTTATTGTTCTTAGATTTTTCAAATGCTATACCTCTATCTTCTGCTGTGGCAGAAACATTTGTTACATCAATATGTCCATTATTATTTACAACAAATGCACTATTTTCGGCAATTATTGTCCCTCCACTCATTTTGATTGTGCTGCCATTTTCTGAATAAAGTCCGATCTCAGCATTTTTAATCGTTGTATGGCCATATAATTCAACTAAACTGCCAACATCTTGGCTTTCCGCACCGAATCCGTTACTATCTGCTGTTATTAGAGTAACATTCGTGGCTTTAATATGTCCACCGTTTCCGGAAAATAATGCAGTAGTTTTACCTTGTACTGTTCCTCCCGTTATGGTGATGGTGGATTTTGAGTCTTTTGCATAGAGCCCACTGTCATCAGATGATGTAATTTGAGCATTGTCAGTTAAAGTAATAGTGCTGCCGTTTATGGCAGATACTGCTGCACCTTTTGCGTTAAATGATCCTCCAGAAACTGTTATTTGAGAATCATTATCTGAAATTATGCTATTGATTGCTTGCGGAACGGTTACATTTTCTAAAGTAATGGCACTTCTTCTTGCAATTATTGCATTGATTAGTAGTGCATTATTCTTACGATTTAATATCGTTACATCTTTCAGTTTGTTATTGCTCTTGTTTTTTAATAAGTGAACGCCTGCTTCGGAAGCAGTAATGGTTCCTCCGATCATTTTGATTGTGCTATCGTTTTGCGCATCAATTCCGATTTTAACGTCACTGATCGTTGTATTTCCAAGCAATTCAATCACACTGAGCCAGAGGCAGCTGCACCAGCAGCTACACCACTGCCATTATTAGTTGCTTTTAAAGCAACATTTGTAACCGTAATATGGCCACCTATGTCTGCTTCTAAGGCTGTATATTTTCCTGTCACGTTTCCTGTTGTCATTGTAATTGTGGATTTTGAGTCTTGTGCATAGAGGCCTGCTTCATCATGTGACGTAATTTGAGCATTGTCCGTTAAGGTGATGCTGCTACCATTTTGAGCACATATTGTTGCATAGCTTGAATCAAATGATCCTCCAGAGATTGTTATGTTAGAACGATTATTTGCAATTACGCTGTTGCCTGTTTGAGTCACTTTTACATTTTTTAAAGTGAGAGCACTTTTTTTCTCTAGAAGAATTCCTTTGCCTGAATTTTTATCTTTGCCGGTTGATATTATTACATTTTCTAGTTTACTTTCGGTGCTCTTACTGTTCACGAAGCCAACACCAGTTTTAGAAGTTGTAATAGTCCCCCCAATCATTTTAATTACGCCACCGTTACTTGCCACAAGCCCAACACCAGCATTCTTAATCTTTGTATTGCCATATAATTCAATCATACTATTAGCGCTATTGACTCCTGCGCCTATTGTAGGAACATCAGTGATCTTGCTCCCATGTTCATTTGTTGTTAGAGCAATATCCGTGACCTTGATATGTCCACCGTTTTCTGCAACCAACGCCATTTTTTCTGTGATTACGCTTCCTCCCATCATTTCGATTGTGGTTTCTGAATCTGTTGCATGGAGTCCAGTGCCATGAGATGATGTAGCTTGAACATTATTGGTTAGAGTTACGCGACTGCCATTGTAAGCAGATATTGCTGCCTTTGTGGCATCAAATGATCCTCCCAATATCGTGATTTCAGATTTATTATTTGCAGTAACGCTATTCATTGCCTTAGTCACTTTTACATTTTCTAAAGTGACTTCACTGTCTTTGTCTGCAAATATTGCAAAAGTTAGTGGAGCTTTGCCTTTGCCACTTGATATTATTATATCTTTTAGCTTGTTTTCAGCATTCTTACTGTTCAAGAATTTAGCGCCAGTGTTGGAAACTGTAATAGTCCCCCCAGTCATTTTCAGTGTAGCACCATCTTTTGCTTCAAGACCGAAAAAAATGCTAGAACCAGTTCCTTTAATGGTTGTACCATCCAGTAATTCAATCGCAGTGTTAGAACCTTCAGCTGTTATAGCGTGCGCATTTGTGCCTATGTTGGTGTTTGTTTTTTTGTTTCCGATTATCGTCAAATGCTTGCCGATAATTTGACCACCTTTTTTTGCGTGAATAATTTCGTAGGTTTCGTTGGAAACTTCTTTTTTACTTTCTGAAATTTCAAGATTTTTAGCTTGTGCATTAAGATTGATAGCAGAAAGTACAACTGCCACAATTGCTGTGCAGGATAGAAGAAAATTTTAGGCATCAGTCTACTCCTTTTAAAGCCCCCAACATTCATTTTCCCGCTAACTTCATAAGCAGAAGTAAAAATAGATATTGCTTTTATTTTAATAACACAGCACTCTGATATTTTGTTTTGATTTTTTTGTCAAAATTAAAGTTGTATTTATGTTTAATTATGTAATATTAAATTTATTTTATAATGTATTTTTATCTAATTATATTTTAAAAATAAGTTTTTTATTAATGATATATATTATTTTTATATCAATATTCATTTATTTTAATATTTATTGATGTATATTTAATAAATACAGTTATATAAAATAAATTAAAAAATATAATATAAATAAGAATAGTAGTGTTTTTAATATTGTACATTTTCAAAAAAATGAAATATTTTATAGTTTTAAAGTTAATAAAGAATAAATATTTTTGTGTATAATTTACTTTATATTTTATATTGAGTAGAAAAAGGTGAAATTAGAGTGGATATGTGATAATTGATTGTTCTTACCTACATTATGTATCGAATGAGTTTTTGACAGCAAAAATGAGAGAAGGCTTTAATAGAGCGTTGAGGGTTCTTTGAGTACTCAGTGTCTTCTTTGAACAAATAAAATATAAAAATATGTAGAATCCGCTGATAAGCCACAATTTCCGAAAGGCTACATACTATACAAAACTCCGTTGGATGTAGTTTGACATTAGGTTTTGTACTAAGTGGGAAGAGGTGAGATTAGTTAGAAATACGTGATAATTTATTGTTTTTATGGTTATTTTTTACCATTAAATGCGCGTTTTGTAAAATGGCATGGGGCAGGACCATCCCGTTTTAACAAGCGCCATTATCAAAACCATTGCTGCCCTTATGGCTTTTAACATTGCTCTACGTGTGTTGCGCTTTACCATGACTGGCGCACACGTCTTGGTTTATTTTGGTGCTGATACTACCACCATCACCAAATGGAAAAATATCATTGCTGCTGCTTTTGATTTCTCTCAAACTTGGCAAAAGTTTAAACAAGGACTTTCCTCTGTTATTCAAAGCTTTGAAGGTTTGTGGGAGAGCGTTAAACGAAGCTTTTCCAACTTTTGGCAATGGTTGAAGAGTTTTTTTACACAGGAAAAGCTCTCGGAGGGTGCCAAGGCTGGTATGGAACAAGCCGGCGAAGATCTGGCTAATTCGATTGTCGATGGCTTTATGTCATCTATCTCACAATTGATGGATTTTTGTAAATCTTTGCCTCATCGCATTAAGGGGTGGATTGGTTCCATTGATGTAAGAGAGTTTTTGCCAAGTTTTTTGGGAGGAAAAACAGCCATCCAACCCATCGTGCAATTTGCGGGAGCTTCTCCTGTAAATTCATCTGCGAGAGAGCAAAAAGCAAAGATCGCTCCCCCATCACACACAATCAAAATGTCACGGTGCATGTTAATGGGGCGCGTGATCCTGTTGTCACTGGTCGTGCGGTTTCCCATGCTTTGCAACGGGCACGTGCCAATGCGCTGCATGGCGGGACAGAATGAGGGGAGGGAGCCTATGAGAGATCCTTTGATGATGTTAGGTCCACATCAATTTTATGTGGACTGGCTGAATTTCCAATCTTTTGAAGAAGAGTTTTCTGCTTCATGGGTTTGCCTAGAGCGTTTTGGTGAGGCTCCAGGTTTGCAATTTACCGGTTATGGCAATGACCCCAAAACCATCCATGGGGTATTGTTTCCAGAAGAGTTTGGGGACCGGGTAGCCATTGATGCTATCACCAGAACCATTCGTGCTGCCAAGCCTGTCCAAATGCTTCGTTGGATCAATGATACCACCTATAGTGTCCTTCTCCATGGACCCGTAGTAATCACCACGATCAATAAAGACCACGACTATATCAGCCGCTCTGGTCAATCCCAGCGTATCCGCTATTCTATTACGCTCTTGCCCTTTTTTAATGGCGGAAAACCACAAGGACAATACCAAGAGAGACAATATCAAATGGGGTATTACCAAGAGGGACAAACTCTATGAAGATACCAGAAAAACATGTTGTTGTAGAGCTAGAGGATATGAGCCTCGATCTCCTTTGCTTTCACCATGTCATGGCAGTGTTCAGAGACCGGAGGCAAGCTGGTTTACTCAAAGGCTATTTAGAAGCCACACTGGAAGCTAATCCAGAGATTGCCAAATATGGTGTGTTTTTACCACGGGGCTTAACGGTTACTTTGCCTGAATTTGTGTTGTCTAATCCCCAAAGCATGGTGAAGCGGTTATGGGATTAATGCGCACATACCCCTTTATTGTGGTCAAGGTGGGAGACAAACCTGTTCATGAGGTTTTTTACCAGCGTCTTTTAACCGCAACCATTACGGATCATGCCGGTAATGAAGCCG
>NZ_JBHIQZ010000022.1:0-20652 GCF_042196865.1 Bartonella sp. AC130YNZD | reverse complement strand
TTGAGAACCCTATCAATAATGAGAGCTTATAAGTTGAGAATAGAGCGGCGGCGAGAACCGATCTCTTGCCCATTGCGGACAAGCCAGCCGCCCCGTTTAAAGGAAAAGCGGTGCAAAACAGAACCATCCCAAAATTCCGTATAGTCCCAAATATTTTTGATCTCGCAATCATAGCCTGTGGCTTTTCCAGCCGTTAAGCCTTCGCTATCCACTTTGACCAAGCGCCCTGTAACATCAATAGAATGCTCATGCTCACGCCCATCTTCTTCAGAGATGACATGTTTTTTGCCAGTGAATTTATGACGAAGACCAGGAGGACCACCAAAGATGCCGATAATTTCGGGGGTGTGACTGCGGATTTTCATTTGTAAACTCAAAGCTTTCACACCAAGACCGCTCACATCAATCTGCATATCAGAGCCCCCTGGTTGATAGGTTTCTGTGATTTCTTCCAACGTAGGTAATTTGAGGGTTTCAAGATCAAGATGGAGATTCACATCATCATCAACAATCAGGGTAAAACCGCGAACAATTCTTAAAGTCATATGTCGCTCCTTGCTGCTTTGCGATAACCCTCTAGCGTATCGCCAAAGGCATAAATCATTTTATTTTGGATATCTTCAGCAAGCCGATTAAAGTAAGCTCCATTGCGCCGGCTGCCAAAGCTTAAATCTTCTAGAGGCGGCACTTCTTCTGCATCAAATTCCACCCGCAATTTCCCCAGTTGTAAATTGCTGTTGGAATTTAAATCACGGTCAAACCAAACCCGCCCACCAAGCAGTGCACCGCGTGCAATCATATCATCAAGAAAGCTGGTCAAAGAGCGGGTAATGGCAATAACATGTTGACCAGTCAGGTTTTCATCATTGGCCCAAGGGCGCAAATTATTGATGATGGTTTTTTCCAGTGCCGCACGAGTGCGCACCACATTGACAAAACGCCAAAGCGGATCACTGGAGGTGGTATGGTTGCCCCATAAAATGCGCCCATTGGAAGCTACTTCTCCCTGCCCATTTTGACTAAGGCGCGCGGGAATAAAGGTCGCAATATCGGCTTTATTGAGACGATTTGCCTCATGATCAATTTCCCCATCAAAGTAGCTAATGGGGCGTGCTGTCCCTAAAATGCCATGCACATCTTGGTTGGAAGGAGACCAAAAAACACCGCCTCTTTGCTTGTCTCGTTTGATAAACATGGCTGCTGCAAAAGGACTTGCGGGTTTTATACTCACACCTCCATCACCATTTGCCACCCGTACAAAGGGATCAATCAAATAACAAAAGCGTGAGGAAAAATCTGCACGATAGGCAAGACTTTCTTCCGTGTTTTTACCCCCCGTATCAAAAACCGCAATCGCTTGTAGCTTTTCTGCAACCTGTTCTAAAGCGTCTGCCACAGGGTTTTTGCCATTGTCAATCCGCCCTGCACTATAAGCCGGTGCTAAGAGAATTCCAGGTTCCACACCCAAATGCCCTCTAGCATGCGCTAAAGCATGCACACCGGTCAGTCGAGCATTTGATCCCACCATTTCGGTTTGTGTCTCAGCAATGGTTGACTTTTCTTCCACACGCACAAGGATAATTTGTGCCTCGATCCCCTGCGCGCACACGGCGTTAATCACGTCAAGAGCTGTGCCCCTTCGCCCAAGCTTTTGGATTTTCTCACCCTCATGTGTAAAAACTAACACAGGCTCGTTGAGGGGAAAAACTTGGTTATCAGCATCAGGGGCTGTAACAACCGCACCAATAGCGGTCTGATCAAATGTTGCTAAAGGACGTGATTTTTTACATTGATTATCCCTATTGACCTTAAATTATTGTCAAATACACAGAGTTATTCTTTATTTTGAGCTTTTCTTAATTCTGTAATGGGGACACCACCAATACCCCAATTGTCTGTCTCCACTTCATCAATCACGACAACAGTCGTTTTCGGATTTTTATTCAGAATATTAACTAATAATTGAGTTGCCCCTTCTATTAGTTGCCGTTTCTGTTCAGAGGTAACCCCTTCATTAGTAATTTTAATATTTATGTAAGGCATAAGATCTCCATAATTTACAAATATTGAATAAAAAATCAAATAAATGAACGCAAAAAGATTAAATATTAATACATAATAACTATGCATTTTAAAACTCGTATCCACCGGTGAAATACGTAGGCTACTGGAAGCAAAAATAGCATTTATTGATACAGGAGAAAGGAGTTGAGCTGCAATAAAGAAGCAAATCCAAACCAAATAATCCGTAACCCCATAAGCCATCGATGACCCTAGTAAGGGAAATGCCAAACTAAATAGCACCATAGGATGAATTCCTACTACACTGAAAATTGGCAATAAAAAGAGAATACAGGCATAACGCTGCCAAACAGAAAGTGATGCCAATGAGTGACTAAATGTCACCGGCAACAAAGGAATAAGCAAATCACAAGTAGATATTAGCAAACTACAACCTAGCAACAACATAATTTCACTGGATATACTGCGTATCACTGCCACCAAAGGAGTCAAAAAATCAATACTGCGTGAACTCACACGCTCAATGACGTATAGAATGCTTGCCGTCAATGCAATGCTTTTTAGTGCATTCAACTTGATAACTGTCAACGCAACGATAAATATTAGCCAGAAAAATATCAAAAAAATCCAAATTCTTACTCTCTCTCCTTCTTTATTCGCTCTTCTCTCATCGCAAATAATCGGGTTAGCTAGCGGTACAACAGGAGAAAGGCACAACAACAACAGACTGAATAGAAAAAGTGGTATCCCCAAAGCAGCGGATGTGAATATTGGTGTTCTAGGCATAGCAGCGAAAACTGTTGCTGCACCGATGCTGGTCGGCATCAGTACCATCGTGATGCTCATCATTCGCATCACAATAGCGGCCAAATGGCGAGAGGAAAAAACACTTTTTTTCAAGGCATCAATCATTAGGGGGATAACCCCCAAACTCATCGGCCAAGCTAAAAACGCAGTCAGTATCGCAATGGACAGGGTAAGCGAACCCTTTCCATAGCGCATCAACCGTTCAGAGAGAAATTCTGAAATACGCCATGTATTCATCACATGGCGCAACAATCCCATGGCGAGTAATAGCCAAAAGACATCAGTAAAACGCACAAGCACAGTACGAACATCAGGCAAGTGCCAACGCCATATCAGCACTAAAGTACAAGCCAACAGGATGAACACACCACTGCGTGCATTCCCCTTCAACCACCAGTATGGTATCGTCAAAAGCAAATAACCGAAAACAGTCACTCCAGCCAATGGAATAAGAAACCAAGTTCTTATTGAGATCGACATAAGAAAAATGAATAGCATCAGCATCGCCATTATAACGGATACGGAGGACATGCGTATCAGGAAGCTTTTTACATCATCAATGTACATTAATTGTTGAATCTTTGACTGAGTAGCGCTTAAGAAGCTGCTCGTACATGTCAGTGACACAGCGCCCTGCATCCCGCAATGCACGAGAATTAACTAAAGGCCTAGGCAAAATATATGTATAAAAATTGGGCCCCTCTACTGGATTACCGACCACCCATAATGTATTTTGTATTTGCCCTTTAGTGTCTATAGGATGCTGCCGACGGTCAATATCAATACCACCAGGATGATATCCTTGGTTGATAAATGGTCGAATGATGCCCTGACCAGCCAAATTCTGGATAAAAGGGGACTCATCACGCAACGGAGAAAAACTATCAATCTTGGCCTTGATCAGCACATCTCCATCAACTGAACTGTTTTCATCTTGAAAAACAGACTGAATTTCGAAACGGCTGGTACTAGCATTGAGAACAAGTTTAGGTGAAGGACCGCCAGCCAAAGTCACGATACCAGCCTCCATCAGAGCCTTCAACTCTTGGTTTCGCTGCATCGGTGGGCCGACAGAAATACGGTTAAAGTTTGGATTAAAATATTCAATAAAGTACTTGTGAGATGAAGACGTTAACCCGCAAAAATCAATTGCTGAACGTAAGATATCACGGACATCTCGTAGCACATCTGTAGCAGCTTTCACTGGGCCATCAACATTACCTTCAGCGGAAGAATGAAGATCATCCTTCAAATGCTCCATGAAGAATCTTGTATAATCCTTCAAAGAGGCAAATATTTTATTTCGATGAGGATACAGCAACGCTTGAATACACTGCTCGTCTTTGGAAGTAACAACATAGGTTTCAGGGTCTAGCCAGTGCCCCAGCTGCGTACTTCGATAGACATAACACATTTCTTTAAGCAACAGAGGTAAAAGCTGCGTTTCGAAATCCAGCTTCGGAGAACCGTTAGCAATGCTGGATTGCTTACGCAGATGATGTATTACATCGAGAGTAAGGAATGATGGTATGTATTGCCCACTACCACCCTTTTGATTAATCCCGCGACTACTAAAAGGCAATGTTTGACGGGAGAATAGAGCTATCTTCGGTTCTTTGCCGCTTGGCATGTAGCGCAATTGTCCAGCATTTTCAGTAAAAGTCCCACCGCGACCGTAAGTCAATTGCGACAAGACATCATAGCTGGTTAATCCAATTCCCTGCACCAGCACACGAGACTGAGATTGTATAGAATCCAACTTTTCAATTGGATAAGGATTCGAATAATAGTTCAAAAGCGCGTTTTTCATTTGGTGAGCAGCCACAAACTGTTGCAGGCTTTCATCATGCGATGAATATATATTCTTACCGTGACCCGTGGTCATATAAACAAAATCTACACTATAACGACAGCCATCTTCCAAAAGAACATCCGTTTTATTATCTTGGTGGATATGGAGATTAATAACCTTTTGTCGGATCTCCTTAATACGAATACCGGAAGGTAAATCTTGCGTGAGCTCTTGGTAAGCCCAAGACAGGTATTCCCCTAACAAACGACGTGATAAATAATCATTTTCTTTGATTTCTCTCCCAACATCATGCTCTGTACGAGAAAAAACACCGTTAATATTACGATAACCTTGTTGAATAGCCCATTGATAGAAATTCGGCCCTTTACGAATAGGCCCGACACCCTTAACTGTATCATCACCAAATAAAGTAATCTGGCAAGCGACAGTGTTAACCAATAAATGATCTGGCTGATGCACACTATGGGTACCGGTTCCCATCTCATTGGGATCAATCAATAAAATATCAATGTTCCCAGAAAATGGATAATGGGAATAAAGTGTGAGCAAGCGTTCGAGAATACTGATCCCACGAGGACCAACGCCCAAAATAGCGACTGTAGAGTGAAGCATTCTGTAATCTCCCCTATTAGAATAATTTGACTTTCACAAAATGTTTCAAAAAGAATGGAATAAATTCTCTCGACTTTTTAGTGAAGATTGCGGGTTTCTGAAACGCCAACGACCTTTTTACAAAGACAATATTGACAGATTCCAGCAGCAGCAAAAAGCGCTACAGCACCACAGATAACGGAAAGCGCAATGGCATGTGAACCAAACTGTAAAAAACTCGTCAAGAGAGGTCCTAATATTTGGCCAAAACCGTAAGTTAAGGTAGCCAAGCCTAGCAGATTTATGCCATACGGCGCATACAAACGCTTAGCTAACGGCATAACTAGAGAGGTCGTCCCCATAAAAGTAAATCCAAACCCTATACAACTGAGAACGATCAGTACAAGAGACTGGCTGAATAATGTCAGTAATACGCATCCTCCTTGGATAAGCAAATTGAGCATCAAACAACGTAATACCCCCCACCGATGGGCTCCCCATAACCAAATGAAACAACTAGGAACAATGGCTATTCCGACAAACGACCATAAGTGGTTAGCGAGTAGTGGGAAATTAAATGTTTTCGCCATCAGAGGAAGATATGTCGCGACAATAATATAACCAAACCCAGCAAGCCCATAAATCAGAGCGAGTTCCCACCAAACGATATTTTCGTGTGCCAATGACTCATTAATAGCAAATTGAGACGCATCAACACGACGTGGAAATAAAATAAACAACAAGAGCAACAATACAACAGATATAAAACCAGCTCCAAACCAAATATTTTTCGCGTTCAGCGATTTACTCAAACCAATAATAACATACTCATTACCCAGCAGAATACCAACTCCCACACCTGCATAGAGCGAAGCAATAACCCACAACTTGTGACTATGCTGCATAACCATCATAGAACCAAAAATCATCATTGCCGCACTCGCGATACCGGCAGCAAAGCGGATAAAGAAGACCAAGTAAAAGTTTGTTGTTAATACCATGGCAAAAATAAGTGCACTCGTCACTATAGCTGCACCAGATAACATGTAGGGAGCACGAGATATATACCCAAATCTGCAAAACGAAAAAAACATACTCCCAACTAAATAACCGCCATAATTAGCGCTAGCTATATAAGAAAGTTGCTTAAAGGTAAACAATCCTTCATCCAACATAACTGGAAATACCGGCGTATAGAAAAATCGCCCAATCCCCATCCCCAAAATCATAATAATCATACCGAATACAGCGATTTTGAAATAACTCAAATCTTGACGATTATTTTTCCCCCCCATTACTCTTAATCCCTTAACTAATAATTCGCTCATCCGCATTCTATCTCATTGAGAGTAACACTTATCTCAGAGAATAAAAGCCAATCTAGCCATTTGTTTAGGTAGCCAGAGCAACATATTTAACGATTATTGTCAACATTACTGGATCAGTTATATGCATTTCATCGTTTTACGCCCTGCTCCATGTATGATCTTCTCCCTACAAAGCTTCTTTTTCAGAAAAATAATGGCTGAAATTAAGCAGCAATAACAACGAGAAAATCAATAAGCACGCCCCCGTTCAGACAAGACAATATCCCCTAAAGCTCTGCTTCATCAGGTGCGACTAAAATATCCTTACAAGGTTGCGTTATGTTCACATGGTGAACACCTTCAACCATCAGGTGGCTTAGTATCCAACTTAAAGACAAATCACGCCCAAGCTTTTGCGCACGCGCCCATTCTTCTCTTAAACTCTGCTCTGCTCTTTCCAAAACAAAGGAACCTTCATCCGGTAACAACCAAAAATCAATAGTATTGAAGGGTATAAAGGCTACTTTTAATATAGCTTTGTTTTTTATCAGCAGCAGTAAAAAAGTTTGTGTTTTTATAAAAATTGAAATTTATTCATTTTTTATCGTATATTTTATGTTATCTTCCTTAAATTAATTAAAAGATCATAGAATATTAAACTGATAGGATGCATTTTTCTCAAGCGGCATTTTTAGAGAAATGTTAATTTAATCAGTGAAGACAAGCAATGAGCAAAGTTATAATTTGAAAAGAAAGTATATAATGTTTATGACCAATGATCTAAATTAGAGACATGAATTGGGGGAGTTTGATCTTTCTTACAGCACAGTAGATCAAAAAAACAGTAGATGAAGTTTAAAATTCACCATCATCCATCATAAGATGAAAGCTTTCATCCCAAGTTTGATTTTTTTAAACTATTTTCTTGTTCTTTCTGTAATATCTAAAGAATATCTTCAAGCACTCATAAGCACTCTTTTAGGTTATCATTTCCATGATCAAAGTAATGGTTATCGAGCTTCCATTCAGGATACTGTTTTGTAAAAGGAAATCATCATTTCAGGATATGGAGGGATTTATGTATTTAGTCACAATGTATCATGCCCCCTTCCTCTTATATCAGAAATTTAATTCTTAATCATAATGACGTGATCAAAACGCACCTTGCGAGACAATCTTTTTAATAAATAAAGTAAAGATGAATTCTGAAAAAAAATTTTAGACGTAAAGTGATACGGAGAAACAGTCAGAAAGAATGGGGAGATTACAAATGTTGATGACTATAAAAAAAGATATCAAAAAATTACCAAAAACCGATTTATGGATCATTTGTGCTATTTCAGCTGATCAGCAAAGAGAATGGATCAGTAAATGGTGTATAAACAATAAACATACTTCTATAAGTCCTAATTATGTCAATGATCTTGCCGTCCTAGGGTCATTTTACAGATCTAGACAAAATGATTACTACGGAAGCAACAGCCCCACAAGCAACTCCCCTCAAAAAATAACAATCTCATTTATGAGGCTTATGTTGCTTCTCATAATCACTTTACAATTGCATCATTTGCTCTCATTAATACGCTTTGAAGTCCCATATGGACTAAGGGACCTTTTAAATTTTGGGATGGTTATGGAAGCCTTCTTTCCACTAATCCCTGAATGGGGATATGAAACCGCTCCCTTTTCACAGAAAAATATTCTTTTCAATGAAAATTCTTATTGTACAATCTATGGAACAACACAATGAACAGAGCACGCATCCTTGCTCTCACCTATGGATCCTATAATGCTGTCCGCATGCTCATTGGTGTTTACCATGCTATTTTTTTAATGTCCATGGGAGTGAGTCTGGCGCAATTAGCTCTGCTTCAGGTTGTCTTTTCCACCACCATCCTGCTGCTTGATTTTCCCTGCGCTGTTTTATCTGACAGATATCGGCGTAAATATTCCGTTATGGCTGGGGTCTTTATGACAGGAGTATTTTATCTTCTATGCCTTCAAGCTCCTAATATGACAGCACTTATTATTGCGCAAATTCTCTATGCAGCGGGCATTTGCATCATTGTCAGCGCCATTGACGGATGGATTTACCATTCTCTAGGCGATAAACAGGATCACTTTTCGCATTATGCTCATCTCTACCACCAGGTTAACTCTTTCGGAAGTATTCTCAGTGGGATTATAGGAATTGGAACGATCTATTACTCTGGACGATATTTTATGGGATATATCATCTCATGCCTCATGATGGGATTTATTTTTTTGATATTCCTTATTGTTCCTGAAGAAAAGAAAACGACAATTGAAACGTCCAAAACAAAAACAATCTTACAAAATGCCAAGGAAACGCTTTGGGTATTTCAAAATACAGTAGGAGGAGCATGGTTTATTTTCCTCATGTGCCTTTTTAGCGCTGGTATTCAGATTATTTATCATTTCTGGCAACCGATAATACTTTCAGGGGGAAAAATTCATCACCTCAACGGTTCGCAAATGCTCATCTTGATGTGCTGCCATATTGGAGCCTTTTCAGCACAATATTTTTCAAATTTACTGATGTCTAAGTATCATGTTCTTGATAAAAAATATAAGAATTCTATAAAATATTTTTCCTTCTTTTCTGCACTAATGATAATATACCAAACGCGAATATTGTAAGATTTTTTCTTTTCAAATCTGCTTTATGGTTGAAACAATCAAAATCATTTGCTTGCACATCATAAGCAAAAGAAAGCCGTATAAATAAAAACGATTTAGAAAGGAAAAATGCCTTTTATGAACTCTCATAGTCAAAATCTATAACAACAGGAAGGCAGATATATAATATGCCTCTTTGCATCTTCATAAGTATACAAATGGTGTAGCTTTATAAGGCTTTATATGTCTCACAGAAACTTTTATGTTTTATACCATTTACGAGGCAGCATCGCAAAATGGGCTTATACACATTGCAAAGATATCTCTTTAAAACAAGTGCATAAATCGGCAACACAAGTATATTTGTGTTTAGAACATGCTTTTTATATGAGAGGCATAATCCCAACGGGATAAACAGAATTCCGATACACAGTCAACTGCTTTTATAACAATAGATGGCGGAGAGGAAGAGATTCGAACTCTCGAGAGCCTTTTGAGCCCTACTCCCTTAGCAGGGGAGCGCCTTCGACCACTCGGCCACCTCTCCAACAGAGAGGCATAAATGGTATCAACAGAAAGTTCAAGACATTTTCGATTTTTTTCCCAAATATCTGAAAATTTTTCTCCTATTGATCCCATAGGGAGCAAAAGTTAATAAAACAAAAATTGTGTCTTTTTTACCACAGCATCTCGAATAGTACATGTATATATTACAAAAAGGTAATTTCATATTTGAAACTCTAAAAAGATTAGTTATAGCTAAAATAACAAGTGCTGCGTATTTTACTTATGTCTTTGTCCTTAATGCGTTAGGCAAATGATACTCTTTAGAAGAAATTTAACCGGACCTCGGAGATCCCATATGAATATTAAATCCCTCTTTTTAAGCTCTACAGCAGCTTTTTTAGCAATTTCTGGAGCACATGCTGCTTCAACAGTTATCGCCGAACCCGAACCTGTAGAATATATTCGCGTTTGTGATGCCTATGGAAAAGGATATTTTTATATCCCTGGAACAGAAACCTGCATGCGTTTATCAGGAAATGTTCGTACTGATTTTATAGGAGGTGATAATATCGATGCAACAACCGAAACTGAACTAAGAGACAAAAGAAAAACCTATGGCGCATCATCACGGCTCACCCTTGTTTTTCAAGCAGCTTCTGAAACAGAAATGGGAACACTCCGTTCATATGCAAGAATTTATTCAAGCTGGGGTGATGGTAATGATAAAGCTGGTGCAAGGCTTGCAGCAGCTTACATTGAATTGGGGGGTTTTCGCGTAGGTCTTGATGATACAATTTTCAACAGTTGGACTGGTGGTTATGGAAATGTTCTCAATGATGACAGCATAGCACCTGCCGGCACAACACGCACTAATTTTATTTCCTACACCTTTAATGGTGACTCGGGCTTTTCTGCTATTATCGGCGCTGAATTAGGCAATAATGCAGATGCTCTTCCAGGAACAGCAGGATACTACATTGATAAAGATGATAAGCTTGTTTCTGTCACGAATGATACTCTTCCAAGTAAAGCCATTAAAAATTACACCCCGAATGTGGTTTTGGGTATAAAGTTTATGCAAAAATGGGGTGGTTTTTCAGCGGTTGCAGCATATGATACTTACTACAAAAAGTGGGCTGGAAAAGTACGTGCAGATTTCAATGTTAACGATCGTTTCAATCTATGGGTAATGGCTGGCTATAAAAATGGTCTTGATTACTACACAGTAAATACAAAAAATGAATTATCACGACAAAGCACAACGATTTATGCAAACTGGGGTGGTAAATGGGCTGCTTGGGCGGGTGCCACTTACAAGCTTACTCCAAAAGCAAATTTGAATGCTCAAGTTTCTTATAGTGCTGTAAAAACCTTTGCAACTTCTGTAAATATTACATACACGCTGGTTCCAGGATTTGTGATTACACCTGAATTAACCTATGTTTCTTGGAACGATGATCGCGTTGTGACGGATAAAAATAATGATGAAAAACATTTATTCAATAAGAAAAGTGCTTTTCAAGGTATGATCCGTTTACAGCGTTCATTCTAATACTATTTAAGCTACAGCTTTTAAAAACTGGCAACATGGTTTGCCAGTTTTTATTTTTGAAATCAAATATCATGAATATCTTTTCCTGATACGTATTGTCTTGTCTCTCGGAAAAAACCGACTTAGTTTCATAAAACTACTCTTAAGATTAACCTGATATGCTTGATAAGAGCACTTCACACGGGCTTTTACACATCACTTCAAACACAATCTCTTCCTTGCCCTTTAAAGCATGAATAACCCCCATTGCTTTATGCCTAAATTGATTTTTCTTGGTAATTTATACCTAACCTTTGCAATTTAGGTCATGATCTTCTCAAATAAATTCTATACTGAACAGATAAAATACTGAAAAAATAAGACATCATTGTGTTTTTGATATGCATGAATGTATCTTCTATCAACACTCTAAAACACAACGTTTTATAACACTGCTTCATTAAAAAACTTAATCATTAAGAAACATGCTGTCAAAACGATGCAAACATCCCCTAAAGCAATAAAAGAGAAAAGAGATATATCTTCAAAAAAATGAATTGACCTCTTCCCCTTCTTAAGAATAGCCCCCTATCAGTAGCAATCTGTAAATGCCCCTATTTTCTTGAATCTGCATCACTTTGATTTATAATTTTGCATGTTTCAATCAACCAAAACCTTTCACTTGTACACGACAAGCGGAGAGAGCCGTGTGAATAAAAACGAGTACAGAAAACCCTTTTATGTATCGTTTTAAGTTCCAAGGGCTGTAGTAACATTGAGATCTGACAAAGAAGTGTACGATAATGCTAGGCACTTTTATTAAGAATAAAAATGAGGATACACTTCATAGAGGATTTTAGATTATATTCTCTATGAACGTCGCTGTAAAATATATGTTGTGATACACACTAAAAAACATTTCTTTAAAACAAGCATGGAAATATACAATACAAGTCCATTTTATTTGAAGCGTTTTATCCTGCGTAAGGAACATGTCATCATATACGCAACACCTTGGCTTTATGCGTTTTTAAAGGAAGCGAAATATAAGACAAAAAAACAGTAAAATTTAATCTCTGCAAATCATAGAGCTTTCAGAGTTATGTTTCCATAAAACGCCTTATACCGTACATGGTTTTTTTTACACGATTAATGCCCTTTTTACATAAAGCCAATTGGCAAAAAGCAACCTTTCCTGATAATAAAAAGGCTTACACGTAATCATAAGCCATATTTTCAATTAAAACGCATTGAATTCACGGAAAATACTTATCAACCAATGCATAAAGAATTGCTGCTGTTTCAACATCTAGAATCCCATCATAATTTTCTTGACGAAAATGAAGTTGAAATGCTCGAATCAAATCTTTGTATCCTGTTTGGGTGCACGCAGCAGAAATGTCATATCCATAACATTTTAGCTTCGCCAAAACATCTTCTTTGGGTGGCAAATTCTTAGAGAATTGCTCTTGATAATGACTTTTTAGTTCATCATCATACCATGCTCCTATACCTGCGCTATAAAGTTCTTTCCATGGAAAAGCTGCTCCTGGATCACTTTTTCTTCCAATGGCAATATCACTATGTCCCACAACATCTGTTGGCATAATATCGGGATACCGTTGAAGAATATTCAAGGCAAGTTCCTTAACAGCATCAATTTGTATTGGATTATAAGGAGGAAACATACCCCTCTCATCATGATAAGTCGTAAAATCAACTGCCTCTTCTGAAGACTCAGAATAACCAGTCGCTAAATTAACGATTTCAATCCCGATAGATACATCATTGAGCTGACTATGCCCAGCCCATGAACTCACACCCGCATGCCATGCACGCTCATTTTCATCAACCAGATTAAAAATACGCATATCCTTAAAGCCTGCCTCACGATATGTCTGCTCTGAAGGATCAGGAACAAGATAGTGTGCACTAACCTTTTCTCCTGTAAGTGCCATAATCGAGGCTTTAAAATCAAGAGCTGTATAATGCATAACGAGAAAACGAACGCGACGATTAAAACTCTTGACAGAACGATAACTATTGTAATCAATCCGATACATAAAAGCCCTTTCTTTTTTGCTTAAAAAGACCACTGCACATCACAACAGATAGGATAATAACTGTTAAAATCCGCTGAACTTCCTATTTAGATACTAAGAATTACGACTGAAGTTTGTTCATCAAAAACATTGACACTCTTATCAACAATTAAGACACATTTTTATTTCTCCCACACACGCGTAAAATGTTTTTAACCACATTCACAAATACACCACATTAAATATTTTTCCCAAAAAAATTCCTACAAATGACCAATCAAAAAGAAAACAAAAGCGTAAAATGATCACTCCTCAAATCTTCACATCTTACAGAAAAAATAGTTCTTCCTGTTATCAAATTGAAAAATATTGCCCCTCGGAAGTGACCCCCCAACGGTCATGCTTACACAAAAACTTAAAGGAAAAATTTTATGAGGCCTTTACAGCAATTTATTATCCGATAACTGAACAGAAAATATTCACACGCAATACTTCATTGGCATATTTTTCAATAAAATTTGCAAAGATTTTCTCTAAAAGACACTGCCTTCTTATCTTTTCACAGCATTGCTTTCTGATTGACAAAAGAAGCTCCATTATTGACAATACTTCAACCCTACAAGTCTCTGGGCTCCTTTTATATGCTGTTAATAAGAGACAATACATTGATTTATAATCATAATTAATCATTATAAATATTGAATGTAAAGAGCCTAATATAGTAAAGTTTTTCTTAATCTTGAATCAATCAAAGTCATTTAATTACACATCAAAAGAAAAAACAGCCTATAGACAAAAAACCCTGAAGAAAAAGATCAAAATACTTCTTATAATAGAATGTTCAATAATTTAGGCAATATTTTACATCCCCATAGAGGTTCATTTTTTCTTCTCCATTTTCAAATATCTTTTTAAAACCAACCAAGCGGCATATTCTTGTAAGACAACACCTAAAAGTGGTCGTGTATAGGGAAAAGTTACACGATCATCACCATAACCTTTCATCCGTATAGTTATGTTAGCATGTCCAAGACTTTCTGCTTGATTTTCTAACGTCTCCAAAGAAGGCTCTAGGCTCACTTCAACCTCAAGCAGTGGAATATCTTGTTTACCTTTTTCTATGGGCTGAAAATATTTTAAAAGCAGCGGATCATTGCCCAACCAACGCACCTCTGCATGCATCGCTAATTGTTTAGAAGCAGTAGTAACTTCTGCACCAACCAAATATGGACGAAAATGATTTTCAAATTCTTCCACGAAATGTTGTTCCAAGGGTGCTTCTGATTGAGCAACCAGTTGCACCAAAACATAGGGGCTTTTCCATAAAAAATGCCGCTCAAAGGGTTCATTTTCAAGATGATCATCAACCCACTGCGCAATGGTACTTTCATCAATTCCAATCAAAGTCCATGCATACCCCGCACGCGATACAGAAGAATATCTCTTCTCGTTGTGTTCTAAATAATTCTCTAAAAGCGCAAGAGCCTGTGATGGTGGACCAGGCAAAACAACAAGCGTACTTCCATCGCAAGAGAGATAAAACCCTGGTGCTGTGCCTGTAGGATTATCAAGCACGGTTGCTGTCTCAGGAAACAATGCTTGACGTGCATTACTCTTATCCGCCGTAATCCCTAATCGTTGTAATTGACCTTTTATTGTTTGCCAAACATCTTCATGATGCACCAAAGGCCGCTTTACAGCATAAGAAACGGCATCACGTGTTTTATCATCTGATGTTGGTCCCAATCCCCCACTGATAATGATAAGATCTTCTTGTCCAAGACAAGAAACAACAGTTTCACTGATTTGCTGTAATTGATCAGCACAAACAAAATGACGTGTGACTTGAATATTTCTCTTGTTCAAGCTTTGGCTTAAATCTTGTAAGTTCGTATTCAAATATTGTCCTGAAAGGAGTTCATCACCAATGGTAATAATGACAGCACGATGAACAGAAACAGAATTCTCAAGAGAATTGAGAACAGTTTCAGTCATTTGACGGGTAGAGGCTATACCTCCAAGATCATAAGTAACAGTTTTTTCAGCACGAATAACCTGATCAACACTGTGAGACAATTGTTTTGCTTCCTCCTGAAATCCTAAATGCTCTAAGAGCAAAGCCGTGGTATAAAGCATCGCAGAAGGATTGGCTTTATTTTGTCCAGCAATACGTGGTACGCTTCCATGAACAGGTTCAAAACAAGCAATCTCGCTCCCCACATTCACATGAGATGCAAGCTCTCCCCCTCCCATTATACCAGAGCCAAGAGTAGAGAGAATATTGCCAAACATATTTTCAGCAACAATCACACCAAACTGCTCTGGCTTGGTTGCAATCCACAAAGCAACCGCATCAACATTATGAATATCTGATTCAATTTCCGGATAGTTTTGCGCAATTTTCTCAAAAATTTCCTGAGCAAACTGACCACTTTCTCGCAGAACATTGGGCTTATCAGCAAAAGTAACTCGCCTAAAGCTATATTTCCTTGCATACGAAAAAGCATATTCAAATAACCGTTCTAAACCAAAGCGTGTCTGCAAACGAACTGTCCACGCAGCTTCCTCAAGCCCATATTTTGTCAAATTTGGATGTTTTAGCCAAACGGCTGTTTCAGGAGAAATACCCCGAAAATCCAATCCAGCATAAAGGCCTTCACTATTTTCTCTGATAACACAAAAATGAAAAGGACGTTGGGGACCAAAGATGTATCTTACAGGACATATATTCGCAAACAAACCTAACTTTTGGCGAAGTTGAAGTGCGGGAGAAACATAGCCAAGGTTTTTCTCTTTTAAATGCGGAGCAAGTTCTTTTAAAGCCGCTTCTTTTCCTTTACTGGTCACAGCACCAAGTAAAATAGCATCACTCTGAGTAATTTTTTGCCAAGTCGCTTGAGGAATAGGATCTCCTTCCTGTTGCCAACATTCAAAACCAATATCACCATAAGTCAATTCAATCGGCAATTGGAATTGCTCTAAGACCATCAGCGCAGTATCACAAACCTCTGGTCCTATCCCATCACCAGGTAATACAAGAACTTTCTTTTTCATAGTCCCTCCATCCACTCATCAATGACTGCATCCGTCATAGTAGGATTATCCTCCCACAAACGCGTACCAGCACCAGAGATAATCTTATATTCATGGTTAAGATTATGACTTTTCGTCTGATTATCGACCGTTGCAAGTTGCGACTTTTCTCCCACTAAAGCTAAAAACTTCCCCTTATATTTAACTATTTCATCTCTAGCATCCATTTCTAATAAGAGTTTAAAGCCTCTTGTCATGCGTTCAATTGCCACGCTTTTTTGTTCATCAGGAATCTCCAATAAGGCTCTTTTTTTCATAATGCCAGAAGGATGCATAAAACCATTGAGTATTTCCAAAGCCCCCGATAAATCATTATTTTCTAAGGAAGCAAGAATATCTCCAAGGCGCCGTTGCAAAACCTTATCTGGATAGCCAGGTGCATTTACAGCAAGCACAGCTTGAATATTTGGAAGCCGTGCTGCCAATATTTGTACCAACATTCCAGCCATAGAAAATCCCACCAGCACCGTAGGCTCTTTAAAAAAGCTTTTAAGTTTTTCTGTCATAAAAGATAAAGTCTCTACAACAGAATGATTGAGAACATGAGAACTCTTAGGAAAAAGAGAGAGTATGTCCAGCAGAGTAATTGGAAATCCTTTTGTTGAGCATAGCTTTATCAATGGAGAACAAAAGACACCATCATCCCAAACTGGCATCACAGGAGAAAGAATAATAATAGGAAGATTCATTGCTCAATTTTTCCCCCTATTTTAAAACATGCATTCGGGCAGAAACTCTTCCCACCCACTATCATGAAAATACAGATATGTTGAAATTCTAAACTCATAAGCTTCCCCCCGTAATCAGCGATTTGTTAAACGCACACTAAGCCTGTGATAAATTTAACCCCACGCAATCAAACAACTTAATAAAAAAATTCATCTAATGTACAGGTGCCCCATTTGTATAAAACATCAAAAGCATTTCCGCATAATGCTTTCTTTTTATCATTTTACTCAGCTTATTTCTGAAATCATAAAAACACGGGCATTTCGAATATAAATGATAAAACCAATGAGGCAACACCCTGCTAACAAAGTTGCCATAGCCCGTGGGCTATGACCAGAGATTTTTCCGATAACCGCTGCACTGAGTGCCGCACTTCCTAATTGCAAAGAGCCCATAACACCAGAAGCCGCTCCCGCAGCTTTCGGATGCGATGAAATAGCCAACGCTGTTCCTAACGGCAATAAAAAACCATTGCCAAAAGTAAGAACAGCAATAGCCATAAAACTTGTCACAAGGGGCCATGGGCTTAGATACATTTGCAAAGCAAACAGCACACCGCCTATCACAAAAATAATGTACCCTCTACCCACAGTTTTTTCCATAGACTCGCGTTCAAAAAACCATCGTGCCAAAAGATTTCCCAAAATATAGGGAAACGAGACACCAATATAGCTATAACTAATGTGTATCGGCGATAACCCCAAAGTCGTGAGTAAAAAAGGCGACTCCACAATATAAGCAAAATAGGCAGCGTAAGAAAAACACGGAATAAGTGCATAAAAAATAAATTGTTTATTTCTGAAAACGCCTAAATATGCCTTCATCAATCCTACAGGAGAAAAATGCTGCCGTTTTTGAGGGGGTAGAGTTTCAGTTAGCACAAAACAACATAGCAAAATGGTCAAAAATATAAAAAAGCTTAAAAAGATAAAAGTTGCCTGCCAATGAAAAGCCTGTATCAAAAGTCCACCAATGAAAGGTGCAAGTGCTGGTGACATTCCAATAAAAGGGAAAACAATCAAATAAAGTTTTCCAGCCGCTTTTTTATCCAACAAATCATTGATAATTGCACGACTTAAGACAAGTCCCGCACAAGCACCAAGACCTTGCAAAAAACGTAACACAAGAAAAGCGTGAATATGAACCGTATAAATCACACCAAGTGTCGTAAATAACCACAAGAATAAGCCCAATAGAAGTGTTTTTTTACGCCCAAAATTATCACTCAGCGGCCCATAAATGAGCTGTCCAAGTGCCAATGCCAACAAAAAAACCGCCACTGCACTTTGAATTTGAGATTGTGTCACTTGATAATATTGACGCATATCACCCAGTGCCGGTAAAAAAATATCGGTAGAAATCAAACCTCCCGTCGATAAACATACGATAAGTATAATGAATGGTAATGTATATTTATGTTTCATCAGGAAAGTCACATTTATTAAATTTAAAAATATTTAAATTTTACGTTTATAGAAAAATAATAATTTATATTTATAAATATAAAGCTATTTTAACTTTATCCACAGCCAATAAAATAAACAATTTTCTTTATTATTTTACTTTATTCGAGAATAATTCATCTTGTTGAGACATAAATCCAGTGTATGATCCGCACGCACACACTCAACACGTAAATAACCACTTAGTTCTTCACTTTATAATTAATTTTAAAGCATAGCAAATCGCAATTTTAAAACTATACGCAAAGAAGCTAAAAGATCAAAGCTCTCCTTCAGAGATATATTTCCCAATCCGAAATAGCGCATCTTGTTGTATTCATGTTGCCCTATCTTCATCAGCTTTTTTCATTGATATCATCAACAAAAACGCTCCCAAACTCTATCCCTCTCCATGACAACAACATCACTCTTCCGACAACATCTTTTATCAGAATTGGTTTACAACGCTCAAAGAAAAAAGAAGCCACAAACTCCCTCTCCTCAAAACTCCCCACACAAATATTATTGTAACAATACAGCATATAACAATGCCTCATGGAGAAGTCTTTATCAACACAAATAATTGAGCAAATAAACTTAATAGCCCACTAATATCATAAAGCAAATTGTGCTTCTATCTCGCTCTAAAATCTAAATTCATCTTGTCCATTTTGTTAGATTTTCATTCTACATAGCCAGCACAAAATTTATTGCCTAAGCTATTGACAAACATGATATAATAAAAATTTGATAAATCATTCTGCATCTAATTTAGAAAGCAAGGAGAAGCTATTAATGAATATAACAGAACTAGCCACGTACCAATTACTTGTACCTATTAAAGTGGAAGGAAAGACATACACAGAAATCACCTTACGCCGCCCGAAATTTAAAGACTGAAAAGCAATACAGAGCAAAGAAAGCGACGAGTAATCAATCGAAAAATCGCATGTCTTTCAGGGTGATCCTATAATGCCATCAGTAAACTTGGTGTTCGTAATTTTTTAAACATTAAAGAGATTTACGGGCCTTTAATAAAAGAATGACTAAAAGAGTTTGATAAAATGCTAAACAAAGTAAATGCACCCATAAAAAGCATAATGGATGAATGTATTTTAATCGACAGTAAACCCGAAAAACGCACAAGTAACCTTTACACAAATACATTTGAAACAGAAGACATGAACAACTGCAAATGCAAAAGTGAAAACCTGTAGCACCTATGAACCGATTACAGTTCATAATCCCTAAGTCATAAAAGGGGAACACATGACCTTTACAAAATGCAGTTTCTTAGTACAAGATGGTCCATCAAACCATATTTATCTCTCAAATCAAAGTGCTCTTACATCGTATAAAAAAACTGCGGGCGAAACTAAAAACAACCTTTGGAGAGAATCTCGAAACTTTTGGACATTGTCTCAAAACTTTTCAACTTTCCTCTCTGGTTTTGGGAGTTTTTACTCAAAGAACTTAGAAAATTTTTCTAGCATTGTTTTGATATAGAGCAATAAGAGAAGGAAAAACAACTTAGAACACTAATGTTTCTTCCTTCTCTTTTATCTCTCATAGCTTTTTGAATTGAATACTTTTGATATTTATTTTGAATAATTGAAGCATTCTTTAATTATAAGTACAATATAAAAAAATAAAATTTTAGAAGACGTGCTGTTTTTACAAAAAAATGAATAATAAAATAAAGACTCCAGAATTTTACTTTTTACCTTCAAACACAATCAATGATGGAAAAGCGTTTACAAAGTTTTCCTCAGGCAGTATCCAGAACATTACTTGAAAGAAAAGCATTAAGAGAGCTTACTTTTAAGCTAAGGGGGAAAGATTAAACTTCACAACGACATTCAATCTTTTAAACATTGCAGTACAGAACGGGACAAGAGAGCCATTCCCCCATAGACCGTTTACCCCCCCATCAACTAAAATTCTCGATAAACTGGTATTATCAGTTCTAGACTGGAGTCATATAAGAAGAATTTTAAGTAATGATCACCGTCTTTTTTTCGATGTTTTCTGTCCTTTTTAGCTGCTCTTTATCCCTTTTGGAACATAATTAGCAAAAAGGCATTGTATCTCCAGCATATTCAAGGAGATAAAACATGGAAACTCGCAT
>NZ_JBHIQZ010000021.1:0-21981 GCF_042196865.1 Bartonella sp. AC130YNZD | reverse complement strand
ACCAAATATCCGACTCTAAACATACTCTGAGACGCGCGAAATTCTTTAGAAAATGGTTTCTTAATTTTACTCGTCTCGCAGATGCAAGAGATAATGTCGTTTTACACATCTCAAACAGTGGTTTTCAAAAACCTGAAAAATTATCATAAACGCAGTTCAGAATGTGAACCAAGCCGCAAAAGTTCTAAAGTCTCATCATCAGGCTTTCGATAGATCAAAACTAAATCTGGTTTAATATGGCAATCACGACAGTTTCGCCATTGCCCTGTTAGTGCATGATCTCTCCACTGCACTTTTAGGGGTTCGTTTTCCGCTAATGCTTTGATCACAAGTAGCAAATCTATCTCTAATGTATCAGCATACCGCCCTTTACTTTCACGTTTCAGATCACGCCGAAAAGATTTAGTATAAACAATTTCCCGCATCGCTAACCAAAGTCACTTTGCAGACTTACACACTTCGGCTTTATCATCACGAATCATGGCTCGCAGACCATCCAATGACGTACGTTCGACACGTCCCATTTCAGCATCCTCGATAGCCCGCAATGTTTCCGGATTGGGTTGAAATAGATCAAGTGGCAATGCTCTATCTCTAGCAATGCGGGTCATAAACATACGGACCGCATCTGATACAGTTAAGCCCGTGGATTTAATAACTGCGCTTGCAACTTCCTGAACTTCATCAGGTATGCGTGCTTGAATTTTACCCATTCGCTTAAACCTCCTATTTATTTGTATTACAGTGTACTACATTTAAAACTTATGTCAAGAAATTTATCCAATAATCCCCTCCCCGCTTTTGAAACGGGGAGATGAATCATAATTTATGACTTAAGCAACCTTTTTAATAGGGCTCTCGAAATTTGATTCATAAGCGCGCAACAAAGAATCCATGCTATGCGGTAACTCTGAATCACCAAAATCTGTTAGAACTGTTAAGACTTTAAGCATACTTGGCATCTCATCTTGAAGCTTTAAAATTAAAGTTTTTTCTATTACACTCATAGTATCAACCAGAGCTGTACAATCTTTGTCATTCATATTCTCATGTCTAGAAAATTGAGATAATGCCATCCACAAATCGCATAAGAAGTTGGTATCTATTTTCATTGCACACCTCCATGAATTTGTTCTCTTAAACATGCTAATCCTCTGGAGGTAATTTTCGTTGAAGGGAGCACCTTTTCTGTACCATCCGGTCTTTGAATGGTGATAGCAGGGCAGTCCATGAATCCTTTCTTGATCTTATCCTGATAAGGTAATAGAGGCGCCCCTGGAGCACGACGATACACCCAATCATGTTTACGCAAATAATCGGTTAAATCCTTTGGTCGCACTTCTAACATCTTTGCTGCTTCAATTAAACCAAACAGACCATCAGAACGTTTTAAGCCATCCAAAGCCTCTGCTTTTGGTGCTAATTCTGCAATGACATGATCTTTCTGCTCAATTTGACTTTGTAAGTGATTCAAAACACCAAGTAATGCTTCAGGTTTGGAGTAGTCAACTTGTGGTGTCACTACTTGTTTCAAAAGCCGTTCACATTTGATAAAGTATAAACGAGCCTCTCTACCTTTCTTATTATTTTCAAGCATAGAAAGCTCTTTTGCTACATTTAATGTAAGATAATATTCTTTTAACACTACATTTTGACGTTCGCCAGTTTTGGCGAGCGTTAAAATATAATCTATTCCTTCTTCTAAATTGTATTTGATAATACGGTCTTTAATCCAATTGGAAAAGTCTCGTTTTGCTTCTAAGAATGCGTGCAGATTACGTGCATTTACTGTTTGAACAATTTCCTGTCCAACAGTTTGTTCCGATATTGGAATAAGAGTGTTCATGTGAACTCCTTGTAGTTAGAGGTTTTCAATTGACACTCAATAAAGAGTGCCGGGCGCTGAAAACACGGCTACAAGTCCGTCGTTACACTTTTCCCGTGAGGGTATTGTATAGTGTAACCACACCCGACAAGGTCATTATATGCATGTAGCACATAATGAGTCAAAGTCTTTAAATGTCCAGAAGATTGATTATTTCGGCAATCAATCCGCTTGTAGTTTCTAAGGTGTTTTCAGGCACCTGATTCGACAATAGACATAATGTTGACATATTGTCAAGTACCTCCTGTTATAAATGCAGCCCACTGTTCTAAGAGAGCATGTCGTTGTTCTAAAAAATCTGTCCGCATATAAGCTTTTGTCACTGAACTCCCAACTGAATGCGCAAGAACAGTTTCTGCAATCTCAAAAGGTGTTGATGTTGTCTCTGCTATCCAATCCCGAAGACTAGATCTGAAACCATGGGGTCTATAATCAAAACCTTTGTCTTTCATGAATTTAGAAAGTGTTACATCAGATATAGGCTTTCCAGAACTCCCAGCAAATAAAAAACCATTCTTTTCAAAGGGAAGGGATTTCTCAATCACTTTCAAAGCTTCATGACTTAATGGCACGCGAAAATCTGAAACTTTTCCCACAATACCTTTCATATTTTCTTTTGGTATTGTCCATATATTTTTATCTATTTGTTCAAATTTATTACAGTACAATATTCTTAAAAAAACTATAAAATATCATTGGTCTATATATTGAATATGCTCCACTAATATATTGTTTCAGTTGGAAACAGACTGTAAGAGAGAAGAAATATCCATTATGTTTTTATGTAACAGTTTATTTGAAATCCTTCATAAAGGTATTTTTTTAATGAAATTAAGCAATTAGGAGAAAAAACAAAGAATAATTAAATTAACTATAGATTTTTTTATTAAATATGTATAACACGTTATGTATATGATTTATTGATTCTAAGATAAATTTTAGATGTATAATGTTAAATTATAATGTTTTTTTGTTTTTATAAAAAAATTCTGTGGTGCAATTTATGAATTTTGAAATTACTTAAAAATCAACACCTAATTATTTCATTAATTATTATGTCTCTTATTTTTTTGTTAAAAGTGCTTTTTGTCATCGGAATTATTGAGGTTTTTCAAGTAAAGTTCTTCTAAATCATTCTAGATCAACTGTAAGAGTTTATGAGTGAAATCTATCTGATTATAAATGGGATTATTATAAAGTTATTATCTTTAGATGGAGATCAATTGCTGCAAAATGAATAGTATTTAGCATAATCTTTATTCAAAAAAAATGATATGGATCTTAAAATAATCCACTATGGATGTTTTGAGTTTATTATGCCCTTTCGCTGTTCTGTTCTTAAAAATGAGTAGATGTAAGTTTTTAATTCATATCCTGCTTTGTGTAGTTTTTTATAGGTAAAAATAATGCGAAAAATATCAAAAGAAGGGCTTGTATTGATTAAGCAATTGGAAGGCTTACGTTTATCAGCTTATGAAGATTCTGGTGGTGTCTGGACAATTGGTTATGGACATACAAGTGCTGCTGGGGCCCCAAGCGTCCACAAAGACATGCAAATTACGGAAAAAGAAGCTGAAAAAATCCTTCGTCAGGACTTGAGGGAGTATGAAGCTGTTGTTGAAAAAGCCGTTACCGTTCCTTTAAACGATGAACAATTCGCGGCATTAGTATCATTTTGCTATAATGTAGGAATCACAGCATTTCGCAATTCTACACTTTTAAAAAAGCTTAATAAAGGTGAATATGAAGCGATACCAACCGAATTGCAAAAATGGACAAGAGTAGGAGGAAAACGTATCCAAGGTCTTGTCAATCGCCGAGCAACCGAAGCAGGATTGTGGGCAAAAGGAGCTCATGTTGCCCCCAATTATCATGTAGTAGAACCAGAAGGCGTAACAGGTATTTGCAAAGTAGAAGCTCTTGCACCAATCATAGGTTCTTTTTCAGGGCTTGGAGGTCTTTTTGCAGGAAATGGCCCTGTTCAATGGGTTCTAGCAGGCATTATGGTTTTAGCTGCTTGTACGGCTATGATATACATTGCTAAACGTTTTCAGGAACACCGCCTATGATTTTATGGATAAAAAAATATCTGACAATGACGTCAGCGCTCATAGCAGCTTTTCTTATAGCTTTAGTCAAAGCCTTTTTTCTTGGGAAAAAAGTTGAGAAGCAAAAGCAAACAAAAGAAGATTTCAAGATAGCGACAACACGGCTTGAGGTAGAAAATGAAATTAATAAGAAAAGTGATGCTGATGTGCGCACTAAGCTTTCTAGCTGGTTGCGCGACGAATGAACGAACTTCTTGTATTGGATGGCTGCCAATTTATTTGAATCGACAAGATATCAATGTCATTAGTCCAAATTTGGCGAGAGATATTTTAAAACATAACGAACAAGGTGAACGTTTATGTGGTTGGAGAGATAAACGGAAAATAAAGTGATAAAAATATAATTCCTCTGAAACATCAATCAATGAAAAGATTTGAAAGAGGTGGATACATTCAGATTAAAAGTAAAAGCACTTAAAGGATTAAAACACTCTGGTGGTCGATTAGATTTAATTAGAGTGACTGAGATGTCTGAATTGAAACTAAAGGATTGAACAGATTATGTTTGTGTAAAATGATTGAGTCTATTGATGTATTCTAAGGGCATCTTTGTTATCCTATCAAAAGAGATGAGAAAAAACTTTATGGATTGCACTACTATCGTCGTTCAAAGAAATGATCATACACAAAGGTTCTGTTTTCAACAAAAATAACATCTAGGGGCTGGCATGCTTGAAGAAAAGCAATCTACGGAGCTATATAATGAATAATGGTAAGGCTTTTATGTAATTTGTAAATGACGTTGTTTCAGCTTCCTAATTATAATAATGATGTTGACGATAAGGCAAATACTTTCGCACTGTATCTGCTTTTTCATGCTAAAGTGGCGGGAAAACATTGTGAATGATCTTGGCTGTTAATTTTTCTATAGGTAAATTCCCTATGTGGGAAATGACATGCAACTCCAGTTGGAGAAAACCAACAACCATTTTTGCTTTTATTTTTTAACTTAGCTTTTTTACTTTCAAAAGTTGCCTAGCAATTTCTTGAAAAATATTGCTTTACTATTTTAAGATAATTTTTTCCTGAAATAAAATCCTTCTTTTAAAATATTACTGTAATATCTTGCAAACTCATGTACTGCTTTTAGAAAGAGTTTGTAATAAGACCATGCCTTTCACGGCTTTTATTGTGATGTGTATAACGGAAAAGTTAAGAGTGCGTATTATCTTTTCGAACATTCAACTACAATCTTATTTCATCACAATATTTATCTTGAGAAGATACTTTTACAAAGATACTGATGATCTATAAATCGCTCTCCCCTAATTCACCTTCTCGCTCATCCTTCCATGCATTGCCCGTCCACCTTTTAAACCACCTTAAATTTTTGATATAAAATTTTTTCTTTAATTTTTATTGAATCATAAAAATGATATGTCTGAATCTCACCTCTATGCATCTTTATACGCTTTGATTCTTGTTTCTAAAGCCCAGATTGCCTACATATCGTACTGTTTTTATATTTAATATATATTTTTAGATTTATTCCTAACTTGTTAGAAAAGTTTTTATATTTTGATAGAAATATCTTCTATCAGTTCACTTTTTTCAAAAGATTCTGAAAGGATTCTCAAAAAGTCTGCAAAGTTAAAGACTATTTAATACGTATTGTTTCTTTTTTAGAAATCAAAATTGGTAATGCCCCATTCCTTACCAGCAATTGTGTTATTTGCAGAGCAGTCTGTATAAGATGGCGTAACCTCTTTTATAAAGTTAACTAAAGTTTTTTGAATTTCTAGCATATTGTTTAAAGACAAAAAACTCCCTCTTATTTATACAAGCAGCTTAGACATCGGCTGATAATCCTTCCGCTTATAAAAATCCTTTCTTTAATAACCCTCAAAACCACAATTAAAGTGGTGAAAGATAAAACATGATTTTTAGGCGATCATAACGCACAATAAAATCAAACTAGTCTAAATGTTCAATGCTAACACCTGCTAAACAGTGGAAAATAAGTTTTAGCACGCATTCAAATTGGAAGGGCTTAAGCCCCCGCGCACTACGATGGGTTTCTACTCTCATCGTAGGATTTACATTCCCTCTAAAACTTAATCGCTGTAAATATAAAAATCTTGACGCCCGTTCTAAATCCGTGAGAGTTTCTGGATCTTGCTGTATTAAACGTTGAAATTCCTCACAACTGCTCATCTGAAATGCTAACATTTTTCATAAAAGGACGATAGTGGCGTTGTAACATCCCTAAAAAGTTTACGACATAACCTGAGAGATTATTGCTGATTTCAGGGGATAGAATCAATTTCTGCTCAAAGAAAATCTCATCCATACCAACAAAAAGGTTTAATCTACATGCCATGAGGAATGTTCTCAAATAATTTTGATATTTTTTTGATCAAATTTCTTTTGTCACCAATATCAGCAGCAATTGGTGTGGAATTAACAAAATTATAATTTTTTATCTTAAAATGTATCCATTATTTTTTACATTCTTTCATCTATCTTAGCCTTCTTTTCACAGCTTCAAATGATAAAAAGTAACTGCAATGTTAAGTTGTTTTGCATCGAACAAATTTCTCGCAAACTATCCCTATTGGCTAGATGACAATCCATCCTCTATTTAAAGAGAGAAAAACTTTTCTTTTTTATTCAGCGATAAAGTAAATATTATCCAATTACTTACGAGTAGAAATTCGATCAAATAGAAACTGTAATTCTTTCTACTCTGAGTAATCTTGTACCCATTTATATAGGTTTAGGAAAGCGTGCTGTTATGAATATTCATAAAAATGCTTCAAAAATTGATATCAGCAAAACTTCTGTTAAAAAAAGGAAAAGATGTTCTCTTACTTGCTACTGAAGAAACTGTTCAGATTTGTCTTGATGTTGCTGAAGAGCTTCAAAAAACATGAAGTTATCCCAACGCTTACAAGTGTGCCAACAATTCAACTTTGAGATAATAGATCAGTGCTAGAGTTATGCCAATCTCACCAATCTGTTGTTGCCTATGAAGAGCATAGCATCAATGGAAAAGCCTAGAGATGCAATTATTAAATCACTTATAGAACAAAACATTCTATGCCAATTTGTATCATTAGGAACACCTAACGACCCCATCTGCAATAAAAACAAACTGGATTTTTAATAAATTATGCAATCAATAGAGAAAGCATAAACAGTGTTAGCAATGACATACTATACAAAAAATATTCAACTGCTTCCTAATATGTTCGCCAGTTCAAAAACATCATAACTCATTGAGGATGCAAGAAAATAAGAAAGAAAAGCACATTAATTCACGCAGTCTTGCTCTCAGTAAACGAGCTTTTTTAAAGATTGTATGGGTATTTTTTTCATTGCTTAAAAATGTACTCCATAAAAAAATATCATATCCATATAATATATTACCAAATAAAATTAATATAAATAATATATAGATTATAGGAATATTATTTATTAGATCCATTTTTTATTATAATTATAGCTTTTAATAAATACATATTGACATTTTTAATAATTTTATTTATATATCATAATTAATATTATTCTATATTAAAATAAAACTAAATGAATCTTATAAATTTACGTTTTATGCTAATGTGGGAAATAATTAATTAACATATTATATTTTTATATATAGGAGGGAAAAATGCTCACAGCATTATTTATAGCTATTTTTTCTATATCAACAGTTGTTTTACCTTTAATATCAGCGCTTGTTCCTTTTTATCCGTAGAATGAGCTTTTAATAAAGTAAGTAAAAGATGTATGCAATGTTATTAGTGTTTTTTTTGTGTTTATTATTATTAAGATTTTTGCGTTAATTATTATTGTATTTACGGAGTATTATTTTAGTTACTGAGTATTTTCTGTATTTTTATAGAGGAGCTTTTTGATCTTTTCTATTTAAATTTAACTGTCAACATATTTGTAAAATATATAATTATGCTCCTCTATAAAAAGACTTTCTTTTTCTGAAAGCAGTATAACATATTGCTTTCATTGCTTAAAAACATCTATATTTACTAAACTCTTGCGTGTAATATCTTTGATTGTCTGAGTACCGGTCAGTGTCATAGCTACCCGCATTTCATTGGCAAAAAGATCAAGGAGATGCATAACACCTTTCTTACCTGCTGCTGCAAGCGCATAAACAAAAGCACGGCCAATCATAACAGCATCCGCACCTTGTGCTATCATGCGTACAACATCAAGACCAGAACGAACACCTGAGTCCGCTAAAATAGCCAAATGATCCTTTACAGCATCCGCAATTGCAGGCAACGCTCGTGTTGTTGATAATACACCATCAAGCTGACGTCCGCCGTGATTAGAAACAACAATACCATCCGCACCAAATTTTACTGCTTCTCGTGCATCTTCTGGATCAAGAATACCTTTCAAAATCATTTTTCCTTTCCAAAAATCGCGAATCCATTGTAGATCATGCCAACCAATTGATGGATCAAAATTTGCACCAATCCAACCAACGTAATCATCCAATACAATTTTCTTTTTGAGATAAGCAGAGACATTTCCAAGATCATGAGGGCGCCCCATAACACCAACGTTCCAAGCCCAATATGGATGAGTCAAAGCTTGTAAAAAACGACGTAAACCAGCATAAGGACCAGACATCCCCGAATGCGCATCACGATAACGTGCACCAGGAACTGGCATATCAACTGTAAAAACCAACGTGCGTACACCAGCTAACCAAGCCCGTTCTAGTGCATCACGCATGAAACCGCGATCTTTGAGAACATAAAGTTGAAACCAAAATGCACCTCCAATCGCTTCTTGCACTTCCGCAATGGGACAAACTGAAACAGAGGATAGAGTAAAAGGAATCCCTTTTGCCGCTGCGGCACGCGCTGCTTTTACCTCTCCACGACGTGCATACATGCCCGTTAGCCCAACAGGCGCAAGTACAATCGGTAAATCAAGTGTCTGATCAAAAAGCTTGATTGAAAGATCAACTTCACCAACTTGCCTTAGAATCCTTTGACGCAGTGCAAGAGCTTGAAGATCTTTACAGTTACGTCGCATCGTTTCTTCAGCATAAGCCCCACCATCAATATAGTGAAAAAGAAAAGGAGGAAGACGACGCTTTGCTGCCTTACGATAATCAAGTGTTGAAGAAATAATCATTGATGGCACCATTGTTCCTAAATAAAAAGAGAAGATATCCTAAAACGCATAAAAGCGAATCCGTGTACCTTCCTACTCGATATTCTCCCAAAACGCTCTATTGAATAGATAGAAGCAACAGAGATTGCAACTTTCTAAAAAAAACTAATTGATAAAAACAATGTCTTTATTTCTCCTATCCAAATTTAAAATCTCACAGTATGAAGTATCATTAATAACGTATCTACTCATATATTCTTCATGTGCAATTAAAATGTTATACTCTCTTTAAAGCAATCCCTCTTCGAAAGCGATTGCTCCGTAGCTTAATTAGTTATAATTTAAAGTTGCTTCTCCCTCCAAAGGTCCTTACATTATCAGTTATTAAGAATATAGAGTGTCATTAAGTATAAACCATAATCTCCCCCAAAAGATGAAAAAATCCTTTATTAATACTGGAAATAAAGCTGTCGCATACATGCAGAAATCTTCTTATATCAATATTCAAAACTAAGATCTGTTACTTATTCATGCATAGTGCCTAATTCACATAAAGCATAAAAACTTTTAATGTTCATACCAATAGAAAATCTTCATATTTAATTGAATAATTTTCTAGCAATATTATATCTTGAGGCTATAAATGAGTTACTAAAATTAGAACAATGTTTATTGAAAATAATTGTTACTAAACTGGAGTGAAAACTTATTTATTAACTCTTAAGGATAATTTTTATACGGAATAAAATATACTGGTTATTACACTCTAGAAAAATTGAGTCAATTGCAGCATCCAATCTCGCATATTTACTTTGAAAAGTGAGTAGCTACTGTTATATTGAATTTTATTAACCTATTGATTTATTATAATAATAAATATGAATAACATATTGAATATAGTAAATTTTGTCATGATGAAATAATCAAAACTATTCTTTTGCACATCATAAATGGAGTTCGTATAGATAGAACCTCTTGAAAAAAGAAGTAAAAATTCCTCCCATACCCTCTCAAATGCAAGAGATGAAATAACCTTGAAAATTAAAAATAGAATGCATGACGCCGGTTTTGCGAAGCACAAAATTTTTTTTATCTAAAATACGCTTTCTGCATACATGTTATCAAAATTCATGGTTCCCAACTCATTTAAAATGCTTGGACAACTTTAAACCCTGTGCTTGATAATGTGATCCAACATCATGTCCATAAAGGGTTGATGGTCGATTAAGCATATGCTCATAGACCAAACGGCCAATAATTTGACCATGCTCTAAGATAAAAGGAACTTCATGGCTCCGCACTTCTAAAACCGCTCTTGCTCCTTTTCCACCCGCCTCCTTATGCCCAAATCCTGGATCAAAAAAGCCTGCATAATGCACCCTAAACTCGCCAACTAAAGGATCAAAAGGTGTCATTTCTGCGGCATAAAGCGGCGGCACATGAACAGACTCTCGTGAAACTAAAATGTAAAATTCATCAGGATCAAGAACCAACTCCCTTTGACCACGATCAAAAAGAGGTTCCCAAAAATCTAAAACGTGGGCAACGGCACGTTTATCAATATCAATAACACTTGTATGATGTTTACCACGATAACCTATAAGCCCGTTTTCGTCTCCCTTTAAATTAATGGAAAGACCAATACCACCAACACTAATATTAGGAAAATCATCCGATATCAGTGTTTCTTGCCTTTGCAAAGTGTGCAACTCTATTTCATTTAAATAACTTTGCCCTTTTCTAAACCGAAGCTGTGATAAATGTGAGCCTGTATGCACCAAAATTGGAAATGTGCGTGGACTAATTTCCAAATAAAGTGGACCATGATAACCAGCACAAATTTTATCAAATTCCTGAGCATTATCCGTAATGACACGTGTAAAAATATCTAATCGTCCTGTAGAACTTTTGGGATTGGCAACAGCAGATAAGAATTCTGGTAAAGCTAAACTTTCCAAAAGAGGAACAATATAAACACACCCCGTTTCCAAAACGGCTCCGTCTCGTAAATCAAACTCATGCAACTTTAACCGTTCAAGCTTATCCAAAACTTTTGTATCAGGTCCCGGCATAAAAGAAGCACGTATACGATAAGCTTTCTCCCCTAAACGAAGATCAAGACTTGCTGGTTGTATTTGAGATCTATCAAATGGATACTGAGCCTTGAGAAAGTTATTCTCAATCAAAGCTTGTATATCACTATCTGCTAAAATACCGCTTATACGCGCCATATATATTGCCTTCCCTTTTTACATTGTTTCTTTTTTTGACCTAGATGATAAATTGGTGCAAGCTATTTAAAGTGATAAAAACTATTTTTATGTTTTTTCCAACCGACTTGTTAACATAAAATAAAATAGGAGGTATTGTAAAAATAATACCTCTCATGCTCTCTTATTCTTGAATGTCGCGCAAATGATGTTATCATAATTTTCTATAAGAACCCTTAAGTTTCCTGTTAGAATTTATTATGATTATACGCCATCTTAGCGAAAATATTATTAATCAAATCGCCGCCGGTGAAGTTATTGAACGACCAGCAAATGTTGTCAAAGAACTTGTTGAAAACGCTATTGATGCTGGTGCAACACGCATTGAAATTATTACAGCAAATGGTGGAAAAAATTTTATAAAGGTGAGTGATAATGGTTATGGAATTCCTGCAGATCAATTAACTTTAGCAGTTTCTCGCCATTGTACCTCAAAGATTACCGATGACGTACACAATATCTGCTTCCTTGGATTTAGAGGAGAAGCCCTCCCCTCTATTGGTTCTGTTGCTAAACTTAAACTCATTTCACGAACAAAAGATGCTGAGAGCGCTGCTGAAATTTCCGTTACTGCAGGAAAAATTGTAGGACCCAAACCAGCTGCTGCAAATCTTGGAACAATTGTTGAAGTTCGTGATCTTTTCTTTGTCACGCCGGCACGATTAAAATTTATGAAAACTGATCGGGCTGAAACAAATGCTATTAGCGATATGATTAAGCGAATTGCTATCGCATTTCCACATATCCGCTTTTCTCTTTCAGGACTAGACAGAACATCTATGGAATTGTCTGCTACAGAAAATAATATTCAAGGACAATTACAACGTATTACGCAGATTATGGGAAAAGAATTCGCCCCTAATAGCATTGCGCTGAATGCTGAACGCGAAGCGGTGCGCTTAACAGGTTTTGCCTGTTTGCCATCTTTCAACCGAAATAACAGCCTTCATCAATTTGCTTATGTTAATGGACGTCCCGTGCGTGATAAATTTCTATGGGGCGCTATCCGAGGCGCTTATGCTGATGTCATGACACGAGATCGTTATCCTGTCGCTATTCTTTTTATTGACCTCCCACCTGCTGAGGTAGATGTTAATGTTCACCCAGCCAAAGCTGATGTACGATTCCGTGATCCAGGATTAATTCGTGGTTTGATTGTTGGAGCTATTCGTGAAGCATTGCAACAATCTGGTATTCGTCCTACTTCAACCCGTTCTGAAGCAATGCTTGCTGCATTTCAAACACAACAATCATTGGCACAACAACCATTAGTCAGTTTTAAGAACACGCACCAGTTCTCTTCTTACAGTTCACAACCTCATCATTTTACCAGCGCTTCAATGGTCCAAAAACCATTGGATAGTACTCACTCTTTTGATTTAAAAGAAGATGCCGCTCCTATTATGGAGGGCTTAAATACCCCAAGTGGGGATGCATACATTCCAAGCACGACATCTTCATCAGAAGAGTTATCTTATCCATTAGGAGCGGCCAGAGCACAAATCCATAAAAACTATATTATCGCCCAAACACAAGATAGTTTGATCATTGTCGATCAGCATGCAGCTCACGAACGATTGGTTTATGAAGCACTCAAAAATGCACTTTATTCCAAACCACTTCCTTCACAGTTATTACTTATTCCTGAAATTGTAGAACTCTCTGAAGAGGATGCAACATGCCTTTTAACGCATAAAGATGCTTTGCAAAAATTTGGATTAGGAATAGAACCATTTGGACCAGGAGCAATTGTTGTGCGTGAAACACCTTCCATGTTAGGAAAGATCAACGTACAAGCCCTTATTAAAGATCTCGCAGATGAGGCCGCTGAGTATGATACAACAAATAATTTAAAAGCAATGCTTGATTATGTTGCAGCAACGATGGCCTGTCACGGCTCAATACGGTCAGGACGCCTTTTACGCCCCGAAGAAATGAACACACTATTACGACAAATGGAGGCAATACCTAATACAAGTACATGTAATCATGGACGCCCTACTTATATTGAACTCAAATTGGCAGATATAGAACGGCTTTTTGGCAGAAAATAAGCCCTGCATCATTTTTACAAGAAAAATATTTTAAAATTAACTCTCGACTTTATAATACATTTTATGGCACTTTTCTTGAATCTCTTGTATCAAGTAAGAAGGAGTTATAATGTTTCCCAATGGTGAACGCGAAGCAAAAATTCATTATTCTAATAACGGATATGACATTATAGAATATGGTACCTATACCATTTGTGCTGTTAGCGGGCAAAAAATCCCTATAGATGATTTAAAATATTGGAATCATCACCGCCAAGAAGCATATGCTAGTTGTGAAATCTCCTATCAGCGCGAACTTGAGTGCAACCCATATCTCAAGCAATTGTTAAAAACAAAAGAAAAATAACCCCTCGAAAGCTATAAATTTAGCTTTTGCCTTTTAGACAAGAAAATTCAAGGGAACGTTTTCTAAAGCGGGTCATGACCTCTTCAAGGACCATACGACAGAAGTCTTTTTGAACAAAATCGACATTCACATCAAAGATAATAAGATTTTTCAAATCTTTTTGCATGTGAATTGTCTGTATACGGGTATAATCTTTAGCTGTTGTTGCTAGCCATAAATTGTGCATTTTAGCCTTTTGTATAAGGCTTTTTAAATTTTTATCTGTGAAAAAATAGTGGTCTGGATATATGTAAGTTTGCACCACATGACCAGACAATTCTTTAATAGATTTAAAAAATTTATCTGGATTGCCAATACCAGCAAATGCCAAAAATGATTTTCCTGAAACCTCATCAGAGGCACTGGCTTTAAGATGAGCACGATATAAAGGCTTTCCAGTACGCGAAACAAGAAAAGCGACATTATCAGGCGCATCGGAGTGACCAATCAATAAAACACTATCCATAAAAGAAAACTGCGTTTTTAATGGTACGCGCAAAGGTCCTGCTGGAAAGACAGCTCCATTACCAAAACCGCGCATCGCATCAACAACGAGTAACGCATAATCCATATAAAGACGGCGACTTTGAAATCCGTCATCCATTAAAATAAGATTACATCCCTCTTGTTTAAGCCGTTGTGCCGCTGCATAACGATTAGGTGATACAGCTACAAAAGCATGCCGTGCAAGTAAAAGTGCCTCATCTCCAACACTATATGGAGTATCATATTTTTCATTTACAAGATGTACCCCTTTAACTGATCCACCATAACCACGAGATACAATACCAGGTACGAAACCAAGTTCTTTAGCCACTTTTGTAAAAGCAATAACAACCGGCGTTTTACCCGCACCGCCACATGTAAAATTTCCAATACACAAAACTGGCAGATCAATCACGGGAGGCTGTCTTGTCATAAAACGACTTGAAAAATAACCATACCCCCATGAAACTGGAGCTAACACAAAACGCAAAAAGCTTTTATTTTTCCACCAAAAACGAGGGGCGCTAATATGCATATCTACCCTGACGCTGACGTAAACCTGTTTGTATTACAAGGGGTTGTAAAAATGGATCTAAAATCTTTAATGTGCGCTCAAATGCACCTGCCATACCTGTCGCCACTTCATGAGCCTTATCAACCATTTCTTGCCGCAATGTTTCATTTGTTAAAAGCTTATACACCTGAATAGCAAGCTGTTTTGTATCTTGAACCATATATGCTGCATCATGCGTTAGAAATTGTTTGAACATTTCTTGAAAATTTGAAACATGGGGCCCTGTCAAAATAGCGGAACCAAGCAAAGCCAATTCCAATGGATTGTGTCCACCATTTCCACATAACGATTTACCAATGAAAGAAACTTTCGATAAGCGAAGAAAAAGTCCCATTTCTCCAATTGTATCTCCCCATAAAATATCGGTATTCATGTTTGGAACAGCATCTCTACTCCTACGAATAAAACTTAACCCCTTATTATCGCATTTTCTGATAAGATCCTCTGAACGTTCAGGATGACGAGGCACAATAATTGTTAATAAATCTGGCAAATAATTTTTAACAATTTTATGGACCTCAAAAGCAATCTCCTCTTCCCCTTCATGCGTTGAAACAGCTGCCCAAACTGGGCGATTGCCGATAGCATTACGATAACGTGCAAGCAATTCTTGATTTTCAACCAGAAAAACATCAGCCTTGAGATTACCAGAAAACGTAACAGATTTTACGCCAAGTGTATGGTAATAAGCTACATCTCTTTCATTTTGACCAATCACCAAATCAATATCCTTAAAAATATGTTTGGCAAGAACACGTCGTTTTTGCCAAGCTTTAAAAGAACGTTCAGACATATGGGCATTAACCAAAATCTGCGGAATACGCATTTTTGCAAGTTCTTTAATACGAAGAGGCCAAATTTCTGATTCACAAATTAAGACGAGATCAGGCTTCCAATGACGAATAAAACGGCGCACTGCAAAATCTAAATCCAAAGGAGCATATTGATGAATCAACCTATTACCAAAATATTTTTTCACAAGAGTAGAAGATGTCACCGTCCCAGTTGTCATTAACACATTGATTTCCAATGATAAAATATAATTTATAAGTGGAACAAGTGCAAGTGTTTCTCCAACACTTGCTGCATGCAACCAAACTAACGAACCTTGGGGGCGTATATGAGAACTTTTACCTAAACGCTCTTTTTTGCGACACCACTCTTCTTTTCCACGAATAGCACGAAAGAACAAATAAAAAGGAATAACAGGACATAAGCAAAAACCAATCATTCGATAGCTTAAAAGAGCCGTATGTGCCTTTAATTCTACCATTTAAAATCACCTCATCCAGCTATTTTAAGATATCTATATACTTAATTTTGTTAAAAAATTCATCAACACTATTGGTTGCATCCATATTTTTTAATATCATCCATATCTTAAATAAAAAAAGCTTAACCCATGAGAAAATTCAATACATATACACATTATTTAAATCTCTTTTAATTAAATTTTGTAACTTATATCGATTTTATCACTTCATTCTGCACCCTATAAAAAATCTTACTCAAAAATAACAAAACTACATTTCAGTCGATTATAATTTTTAAAATATAAATGATAAATCTATGACATAGATTGTATCATTTTTTCAACACACTGAATAAATACTTCTTATGATTTTAGTGAGACTTTGAATTTTGCACGTTGGTATTTTAGAGAAAAAGCTTATTTTTACATATGTTAGGTATTGTCAATTTTTCAAAAAATAACCCATATAGACATTACAACCTAATATAAATACAATAAATAAAATGTGTTTAAAAGAAAGCTCAATCTCTATTATTTCATTCCAATAAAATGAATATGTCAAACTAATCTTAAAAAACTTTTGAATAGTATAGAGTTCTCATTTTAAATTGTGATATAATCTCTTAAAGGTAATCCAGAAAAATCTAATCTTGTTTAATAGAGAATTTCTTAAAAGTCTTAAAGCAATTTAAATAAGAGTTTTTAAAATTTTAAATCCTCTCTTTTCAGGAGATCGCATGACATATTATTCCTTTTAAGATTGTATATAATCAACACAAAATGATTAACTTATAGATTGTAGTTTTAAATAAGTACTCAAGAAACCCTTATGAGGTAAGTTAACTTCATAAATCTATTCAGTTTCTCTAAGTTTCTAATTTTGGTAAAGTTTCTAAAGACTTTCATGGTTTCTAAGCTTATAGTAATAACTCGTTGAAAAAATTCCAATAGATAAGTAACGAGTGCTAATAATCTCAACAGAGTAGTAATTGGTATCATTAATAATGCTACTCTTTTTATTAATCTTAACGCATTAGTGTCTCATACCCCATTCAAAAGCAGAGTGACTATTCACAATATAATCATAAATTTCGAGTGATAGCTGTCATGATAATATTGCTGTTGTAAATAGGTTGATAGAAACTGTCTTGCATTTTCATTAAGCGTAAAGATGGTGGTGCAATAATGGATTTTATACCTTGCAGGAACACCATTATGAAATGGGTTTAGGTGCTTTGGGAGATGTTTCTTAAAAAAACATATGAATTTTAAACAACAAGCATATTCTTTTTTACGGCATTCTATTTTACCCGAAGAACGTACCTATGAAAAGGACGACTAAACAAAAGCATGAAGCAATCTACAGGTTATAATAACCAAATATTCAAGCTTTATTCTGCATCGCCTAACTCAGCATCAAGAAACTGATGCAAATCTACAATGTAATAACGTTGTAATGCATTATCTACACTGCTTTGTGCTTTTGCCTGCCATGCTTCTTGAGCGGATTGATAATCTGAGAAAATACCAACCACATCTAAATCATCAGGATTCTTAAATTGATTACTGTTAAGATTTTTTAATTCCCCACCAAATACAAGATGTAAATATTGTTTTTTTCCTTTGGTTTCAGTCATATGTGCCTCCATATCATTTAGATTATTTTAGCGCGCTTTTACGTGATTAAACTAACTTTGTTTGACGAACAACATCTATCATATCTTGACAGCAATTATTTTTACCAGCAATTAAAAGTCCATACTGGTAAGGTTCAATTCCATAAGATAGTAAAGGGGCATCAAGCGATAAAAAACACCCTCCACACTCCTGCAAAATAAGATCAGCAGCGGCAATATCCCATTCATGACAATTTGGACGAACTAATACGATATCAATTTCATCTTGAGCAACAAGAACAATACGATAAGCAAGAGAAGGAAGATAATGATAAAGACTGACTTGATTGAGAAAATCATCTGGTAATTTTTGTGCGAGCGATTTATCAAGTGAAATTTTATATTTTCGATGAACCTCAAAGGCTAAACGAGGAAGTTTTATCCCATTTAATGTTGCCCCTCCACCCGTTACAGCTGTATAAACATCTCCTTGAGCCGGACATTGTAGAACGCCCACAATAGGACGCCCATTCTCAATAATGGCAACCGAAATACACCAATAAGGATTGCCAGAAAGAAAACCACGCGTTCCATCAATAGGATCAACAACAAAAGAGCGCTCATAATAATCTTGTTTTTCTCGATTATCTTTTGTTTCTTCTGAAATCCATCCATAATTTGGACGAGCTCCAAGAAGCCTCTCTTTCAAGAAATGATCAATAGCAAAATCTGCTTCACTAACCGGGGAATTACCTTCTTTAATCCAGACATCCAACGTGCATCCAAAATACCGCATTGCTAAATCTCCTGCCTCTCGACAAACGTCACGCAAAAGATTTAAATCAGAAGAATGATGCGTGTTATTTTCCTGCAAGTGTCATCCCTTCAATTAACAATGTTGGAGCAGCTGTACTATAACGCCGATCAATATCATTGGCAGGTGTTAAATGTGCTAACATATGAAGCAAATCAGAACCTAGCGTTACTTCACTTACCGGATAAGCAATTTCACCATTTTCAATCCAAAAACCGGAAGCTCCACGACTATACTGACCAGTAATAAAATCAATGCCATGACCGAATAATTCGGTCACATAAAATCCATTTCGCAAATCTTTTATCATATCGCAAGGCGATACTAAACCCGGTTCAATAGCAAAATTTGTACTGGTCGGCTGCACTAATGATGCCGAACGCATACCATGTCCATTTGTTTTAAGTCCCAATTCACGTGCTGTAGATGATGAAAGAAGCCAATTTTTTAAAATACCATTTTCAATAATATTGAGTGTTTGCCCCTCTACCCCTTCTCCATCAAAAGGATGAGAAGCATTTCCACGTAATCGCAAAGGTTGATCGGTTACATTAACATTAGGCCTCATCACTTCCTTGCCTAGGAAATTCTGTAAAAGACTCGTTTTTCTAGCCACAGAGGCTCCATTGACCATAGATGCGATATGCCCTGCAATTCCACGAGCCGTACGCGGATTAAAAATAACATCAACGCTCCCAGTCGCCGCACGAACTGCCCCCAAACGTCGAACAGCACCAAGCCCTGCATTCTTTCCCACAGTTTCTGCTGCCTCTAAATCAGAAAAATGTAAGGCTGTTGTATAATCATAATCCCGCTCCATCTGTGTTCCTTCACCTGCAAGAGCACTACAAGAACGTGAAAAACAACTTGAGCGATAGGCTCCACAAAAACCATCGCTGGTCACAAGAATAAACCCACTACGGCCATAAGCTGTTGCAGCGCCACCAGAATTGCTTACACCTTTAACATCAAGAGCTGCTGCCTCCGTTTTTAAAGCATCTTCTGTTAAAAAATGACTGCTGGGTACAAAATCATCAAAAAGATCAAGATCTTTAGGATACTTAACCAAACACTCTTTATCTGCCAAACCTTCAAATAAACTATCGGGAGAAGCTTTAGCCATCGCAACAGCACGTTCCGCAAGTTCTTGCGGATAAGATCCTAAATTAGCAGAAACACTTGCTACTTTTTTTCCAACAAAAACCCTTAGAGTAAAATCATTGCTCTCTGCTGCTTCTGTCGATTCGACTTTCCCAAAACGAACTGATACACTGGTAGAATGAGCATGAACAATAACAGCATCAGCAGCATCTGCCCCAGAACGCTTTGCTGCTTCAACCAGCGAAACAGCTTTCTCAATCTGGTTTTTGTCAGTCATTATAGACTCCCTAAAATATTTTATTATTTACATTGATAAGCATTCTGACAAATTTATACAAATCAGAATATAACTCTTGTGTATTGATTCATAAGATTATGCACATTCATGCATTCTTTTTCTTTTAATGCATTAAATCATTTCCCTTTTAGCTTCTTTATGAAAAGACGTAATATACCGTATATGCCGTAAAATCTCTTTAGTTTCAAGATTTCTCATGGGCCCTTATCATTTTAGGAACCAAATCTCCACTGACAATCAAATCAACAGAACAATTGGCAATTAACAAAAGTCTTAGCTATAACACTTGAATTTAAGCCAAAATCCTCAAAAATTCGAAAAGCATAAAATGATCTAAATCACAGGTCTTCCTTCCTCTGGGTAGTAAAAAACTTACCTCATATCTTTCCTATAGCATTCTTTAATTTCCAAGAAAGAATCAAGAAAATGCCTTATATTTGTATACACTTCTTTGCTTCTATAAACTCTCTCATAATGAGACGGCACTCTTGTAAATGAAACAAAACTTAAACAGAGTAAAAAATATTTCCTTCCATTATGGTTTCAACAAAATGAGCAGTCACAAACTTCTTTACCCTAATGGACGTAATATCATAAAGAACTCATTTTTTATATTTAAAAGTAATCAAGAAATTATCTTGTAATCTTTCAATAAAATTAACAGTTTGATTTATACTTATAATTTATTGTTTTGTAATTTGTATAAAAAAGCCTAATAGCATAAAATTCTCTTTGTTTCGAACCTATTCATGTTGAGTCAATCACAACTATTTGCGAGCATATCATGAATAAGGGGCATATGAATGAAACCTATTTAAGAAGAAATCAAAATGCCTCTTATGAAGGTTTTAAATGCAAAAAATATTGCAACATTAGAAACAGGAAAATATTATGACGATATGGACCTACATCATAGAGAAGTAATGAACTTCTGAAACTTTCTCATTTTCAATGAAGAGAGCATCTTATAAGCTTTTATATATAAAAAAAATTCAATGAATTTCATAAGATTTTTAGCGCAAAATTAATCCCGTAAGATGCTTTGACACGATTTCAACCGCTAACTAAAAAATGCTCCGTAGCTCATTGGTTTACCGTATACTCATAACTGATTCCATTTTAATAATAAGTTATAATTTCTGCACCTTTTTTAAGGTATTAACTTCTTTATAAATGCACCCCCTTACAAGATGCTTTTGTTTTCAGTAAGAGCACGTCTACTCATTTCAATCATTGTATCGCGAAGATGTAACTTAATTTTTGACCCAATAATCACTCCAAAGAAAGGAGCAAGTAAGCCAGACATAATTACAGTATGACGAATTTTGTTATTGGAAGCACCAGATTTTGTTGAACAAATATATTCATGATTAAAACTCATACGTGTAAAAGGAAATTTAGCATAATCAGAAAAACAAACATTTTTTATAACTTTATCAAGCGTAAAAGTTACTTTCGGTCCTTTTTTAGGTTTCATTTGCCCTACAGCTCCTACTTTAAAAGCACCAAAAAGTTCTACCCACTTAAGTTCGTGATCCCAAGAAGGCCATGATGTGTATTTTATAAAAAATAATATAATGTTTTTATTTATATTTTAAAACATAAGGGATACATAAATGAAAGCGGGGGGATAGAATTTTGCAATATGCCTCTATAGGAGTCCTCTTTTTTTGCCAACTTTCTCAAGAAGGTCTTTTAATTCTGCTAAGTTTTGTTCTGAAAAATTCTCTAAGTTTCTAACAAACATACCAATAATTTCACCGCGAAATGGGTCTGAAGATTTGATTGTAAAACTCTTGCGACATGCATAGGTTTCTTTTCTTAACAGTGAAGCCTTCTCTTGATCTAATTTATAAAGCTTTATGATCTTGTCTTCCATGCCTAATGGAACAGATTTTTTGCCAATCTCGACAGAAGATAAAAATGCTACAGATATATCTAAGTTCTTAGCCATATCTAAGAGACGTTCTGAGTGATCAATGCGAAGTTTCCGTAAAATTTTACCAAAAGATGTAACCATATAAAAAGTCCTATTAGAGAAGAAATA
>NZ_JBHIQZ010000020.1:0-24238 GCF_042196865.1 Bartonella sp. AC130YNZD | reverse complement strand
CAAGCAGCGTGACTTGCCAAATAGCGATTTCCCATATCACCATCTTGTTCGTGTTTCATAAGTGTCTCACGATCAAGTAAAGCAGCAACACGAGTAGTAAGAATATGGCCAAGGATGATCTCTGCTGGATAAAGCTTATCAAATTTCATCACCACTGTTTTCTCATCGGGGGCTTGAAGAGTAGAATCAATATTTTGTTCTGTAATTCCATATTCGTTAAATATAGCTGCTGCAGACAACTTCAATTTAACAACCCGCTTCATCCCCCAAACAAGATCATGAGCACCAGCAGGCCGACCATCATTAAACTTCAAATCATCACGCAAATGAAAAGTAATAACTGTACCCCCACCCTCATTTGAAACATCCCAACTCTTTGCCAAAGAAGGCGCTATTTTAGCTGCATCATCTGTAGCGGAATCGATTAAGTTATCACAAATATTAGCAATAATTTCATTGCCATAACGTTCATTGATCTGCGCAGGATCAAAAGTCTCAATTGAATCAAGATTCAAAGCCATTACAAGGGTATCAGTAGGTGTTTTTGCTGAAACTTGTTGCACAAACATCCCCATTGCAAGAACAGCAGAAACAAAAGAACTGCTCTTTTTCAATATTTTTCTTTTCACGTTCATAGAATTTTCCTTTTAATGTTATTGTATAAATTCCCCATGCAGCAAAACGTGCTTAATAATTAAGTTTAGACGAACTATAGGCTTCTAAAAACTAAGTTTTAAAATCTTTAAGAACAAACACCTCTTGCCAATCACTTCTCCTGCCCACACTTATAAGCCAAACCAAAACACTCTGATATATAATGAACGCTCACCAACAATAGAGCTTATTCACGATATCATAACGCCTACTATTGAAGACTATAAGACTAAGATTCCTTTTTTCTCTTGTCTCTTGTTTCTTCTAATATTTCTAATTTCATCAAAGCACTATCCCTATTTATTCAAGTACTTTAATAACAAAGAGCCTTCATAAGAATTTGAAACTTCGGTAAAACAGGGAAAATTCGTCAATTTGCCAAGTAAAACGACTTTTATTCCTTTTTCAAAAGAAAAATTCGAATTTTTTCATCACTCCCCGTAAAATAATACCCTCCAATTAGCATTTCCTCATCCTTCAAAGCAAAAGACAATACGGATACTATTAAAAACTGATATTTCTCGTGTTTCCCCATAACAAAACTTTTCTTGCACATCGCAAAGTCTTTGCTTCTTTAGCAATGCTAGCTTCTGCAACAGTTGTTGCAATAATTTTTCAGTAAATAAACTGACCACTTTTCAATTCAGAGAAACTGAGATATTCAGTCTTAACATCTACACAAACATATCTTTAATAAAAATGCCCCCTTTTAAATAAAGATCTTGAAAAGACATTTAGTATATCCCTCCCTATTCACGATCTTCGACGTCTTGCAAAACTTTAAAACTTATGCAAAACGCCAAATATATTATGGCTATGCTCTTTATCTATTTGACAACATTGAAGACACACTTATTTTTCAATTTTACTATAAAAAATTTGTGGCGCACTATTCCAAACCCACTTTTTGACATCAGGTGTCATCGCGATAACAGTATATTTCTGATAGATAAACGCATAAGGACCTTTTTGCATCAGTTCACGTTGTAAATCAGCATAGATTTTCGCCCGTTTTTGTGAATCTTTTTGAAACAATGCCTCTTCAACCTTTTCATTCATCTTAGCATCAAAATACCCATGCTGCCAACTAGGATAGGCTGTGTTTTTTGCCTCAAACCGATTATCCGGATTATAAACAAGACGTGAAGCCATTGTATGAGGATCGGCAGAATCATTATTCCATCCGACAAAAATTGTATCAAAAGCCCGTGCATAAAGTTTGGAAAACAACTGTGTACCTGCCAAACGCTCAATTTTAAGACGCACCCCTGCCTGAGCAGCACTATCTTGGAGTGACTGAGCAAGTAACAAAGTATAAGGGGCGTTTGAAACAAGAAAATTAGCCTCAAATCCATTCGGATAACCAGCCTCTGTTAAAAGCTGCTTGGCTTTTTGAATATCAAGCTTAAAGGGCTGCCCTTCTTTTTCATCTAAAGCTCCAAGATTGCCAACAGGAATAAAACTTGCCCGTGGAATACCAACACCTTTGAGAAGCTTCTTGCCAAGACCTTCATAGTCTATGAGATAGCGCATCGCCAAGCGCACTTTTTCCTTAGCAAAAATGGGATTTGTCATGTTGAATCCCCAATACATCATGCTTGGCTCTAATACTTCTTCGATTTTAACATCTGTTGTTTTTTGTAGATCTGCAAGATCTTCAGGGGTCAAATTACGAGCAACATCAATATCATGTTTTTGCAACAACAAACGTTGTGTTCCGGGCTCTGCAACATGGCGAATTAAAATCTGCTTCAGTTTAGGCGCTTGTCCCCAATAGTGAGAGCTTGCACGCAACAAAAGAGCTTCTCCAGGGCGCCAACTTTTTAACTGATAAGGTCCAACACACGCAGCATGACTTTTCAAATACTGATTTCCAAAATCGCCATCTTTTTCATGCTTCATAATTGTCTTGCGATCAAGCAAAGCTGTCGCAGGACTTGCAACAATATTATTAAGAATGAGTTCTGCTGGATAAGGCTTATCAAATTTCATCACAACCGTTTTTTCATCAACAGCTTGCAAAGCATCATCAACATTTTGCGCTGTAATTCCATATTCATTAAAAATTGCCGCATTACCCATCTTCAATTTGACAATCCGCTTCATACCCCAAACAAGATCATTGGCGTTGGCTGATCTGCCATCATTAAACTTCAAACCATTACGCAAATGAAAAGTAATCACCGTACTGTGATCATCACCTGAAACATCCCAATGTGTTGCTAAAGACGGAACCATTTTAGCAGGATTATCTGTAGCACCACTCACCAAATTATCACAAACATTGCGAATAATTTCACTTCCATAAACATCCGTAAGTTGTGCGGGATCAAATGTACTGATTGCATCAATATTCCAAGCCATCACAAGAGTATTAGCCGGTGTTTTTGCTAAGGACTGTTGTACAACCATTCCCAATGCCATAAGAACAGAAACAAGAGAGCCGCTACTTTTCAATATTTTTCTTTTCAAGTTCATAGACTTTTCCTTTTAACGTTTATTGTATAAATTTCCCACGCAAGAAGAACGTGCAAAACAACAAGATTAGACGAACCATCGGCTCTGAGAGACAAAGGTTTAAAACTTTCAAACAACACTACCTACCAACCACTCCTCCTGCCATACTTATAAGCCCCCCAAGATGCACCGAAAAACAATTTAATATACAATAAATGGTATAACCGATAACAAAATCTACGGGTGATATACAACATCTACCATTGAAAACTACACGACAAAGATTTTTTCACTCTTGCTTGTCGAGCAAGCTTTCCCCTTTTTTCTTCTAGTGTTTTTTACGCCATCAAAGCACTCCCCTGTTAGCTCAAACTCCTTAATAACAAAGAGCCTTAACGACAATTTGATACTTCAACAACACAGGAAAATTCACCCATTTTCCAACACCAACCAACTCCCTCTCTCTGCTGCAAGAGGAGTTTTGAATTTTTTTATACTTTCCCGCTAAATAATAAGCTTCTCATTATATCTTAATATCTTATTTCAAAACAAAAAGAGCACGGCCCCCACAAACCCCTGATATTCGCTCATGTGCTCGTACAGAACAAAACTTTTTCAACATTCTATTTAATACCTTTGCTCCTTTAACAACACTCAATTCATTGCTTGCATTTTTCAGCAAAAAATATCTTTTCAATGCACTAAGGTTGAAATATCTAAATATAATACCTATATAAGCATACCCTTATTAGAATAGATAGTCTTTTTTTAAGTAAACTGTCTTGAAATATTATTTCTATACACGACAATAATAAGTTCGCTACAAAATCTTCAATATACTAGAACTCTCACTCTGATAAGAAATGCTGAAACGTTATAAAATTTCTCTACAAATTCTCAGAGACGAAAGGATATCCCTTTATTTAATAAAAGAAGCACCATGAAAATATCGCAAAAAATGCAATAAAACATGTGTATATTTCAAAAACCAGCACCGTTAACCAGACTAAGGTGATAAACTCAAAAAAGTAAGAAAAAATAAAAAAATGTTTTTCCTTTATGATAATAACATCGTTGTACTATGATAATACAATAAAAAACACGATCTTCGAAAGTATCTTAGAATGAAGCGAAAAAAAAAATTATTAAATTCTTTTCATGCGTTTCTTAGAGAAAAATTAAGCCGCGTTAGTCTAAAATTGCTTATTCTTTCATTCTTCATTGGCATCGTAATGAATTTTTTGGGATGGACACCTCGAAACCTCATACAAAAAATAGTAGATTTTTTTCAATCACTATGGGAAGCAGGATTTATAACGCTTACAAATTTCTTCCATATAACTATGACAGGAGCTATTGTTGTTGTGCCTATTTTTCTTATCTTACGAATTTTTCATAAAAAATAAAAGCCTTAACATTTTCCTTACGTTAATCTTTTCGAAAAATCAAACGACACAAAAATCCTGTAGTAATAGCAATAACCACTGCAACAATACCATATAAAAAACGATACTTGTGCGCTGCATAAAAAATTGTATAAGTGATATGTGCTTTAACAATTTCAAGAGTCGTTGTAGCACTATCAATAAACTGTCCATCACGAAAAAGATAAGCACGAACTTTATAATGTCCAACCGGGATATTTGCTGGCAAACGAAAATGCGCTGTGAAAAGTGTGTCAGAACCAAAACGAACCCCACCCACTTCCTCATAATAAAGGCTTTTAGCTTTTTGCAATTTTATAAGTTCATCGCGAAAGATTTGTATTTTTTTCTGATCTTGTTCATCCGTCTGCAATGGCAAATAGAGTAATCCTAACCCTAAGCGTTTATAATCTTCAATGCTCGTAATATCGTCAATTTCACGTGTTGTGACCATAGAGTAAAAAAGAGGAACCTTTTTAAAAATAAGAGAATCTGTATTGACCCATACACCGGCATTGCGTTTTTTTTCTCGCATCACCATTGTCCGATCTTGTCCCTCCAAGCTTACAACAATATCATAACGGTTCTGTCGAGAATATAACGGATCAATATTTTCTAAAACACCAGCAATATAAAGATCACGACCAGCAAAATTTGCATCCACAGTAATCGTATTCGTTGTTACAATAATTTGGACAGTTTCGTGGTCAACTTGATCAATGAATGTAGCTGGCGTCCCAACATGTGACCATGTAGAAAAAGAAATAAAACAAAAGCAACCTGCAATGATGTATAAAGAAAACAATCTACCCATTTTTATCTCATAAGAATATCCAGAGAGAAAAGATTATCAGGGCGTATAAATAATTGAAAAGCAAGACGCATACACACAATCAACACTAAAAATGCAAGTGCCATACGCAATTGTTCAGCCTTTAACTTCCGTCCAACTCGTGTTCCATATTGCGCACCAATACTTCCTCCAAGCATTAACAAAAAAGCCAAGACAATATCAACGGACTGATTAGTCATACTTTGCAAAACTGTCGTGAAAGAAGACACAAATGTAATCTGAAAAAGTGAAGTCCCAATCACCACACTGGTTGGAACACGCAGAAGATAAATCAATGCTGGTATCATAAAGAACCCCCCACCAATTCCCATAATAGAAGACAACAACCCCACAATGAGACCAATCCCTAAAACTAGAATAATGCTAACATATATCATAGATGTCCGAAAACGCATTTTTAAGGGTAAGCGATGAATCCAATTATGTCGACCAGCAAGACGAATATTGGCTTTTCCTGCCTTACGCTTGCGCATCATATCATACCAACTTTCAACGATCATCAAGCTTCCTACACTTCCAAGAAGAATCACATAAAGAAGCGAAATCATTAAGTCTAATTGACCTAACTTTTTCAAAACAGAGAAAACCTGAATCCCGATTAAAGAACCAATCCCTCCTCCAAGCGCCAAAAGAATACCAAGTTTAATATCGAGCGTACGTCTTCTAAAATGTGTAATTGCTCCTGTTACAGATGACGCAATCATCTGGTTGGCACCTGTTCCAACAGCAATAGCAGGAGGAATATTATAAAAAATCAATAACGGCGTGATGAGAAACCCACCACCGATTCCAAAAAGTCCTGAAAAAAAACCAGCAATGACTCCCATACCAATCAAGATCAGCATATTGAGTGACATTTCAGCAATTGGTAAATAAATACTCACTTACAGAACCTTCAAGATAATTTAAGTTTTTTTTAACAATTAGAGAATCCTTCTCCAATTATCCTCTTTTCCAATAATCTCTGTTGCGTGTTTAAAGGATAATTTTAGTTTCTATAGCTTCCGCACAAACAGGAATGCGCAATACATTTCACATCTATTAACATCAACATCATAAAAATTAAAAAAAACGAGCTCCTTTTAAAAAGCTATAAAAACATAACGTTATCGCTACCACGAATGCAACGGTTAAAAAACAAAGAACACCTTTTTTTACCAAATAAGATAAAAACGAGACATGTTCCCGAGACTGCGTTCTTAAAGAAGAAAAATCATTCTCAATACAATGATTAGATGCCTGAGCACCCATCATCCCCTTTTCTTCTATCACAGCATGCTTCACTACTCCCTCAGCCTTTTTAAAAGAAGATTTCAGAGCATCACTGGGCAAAGGGCTTCTATTTTCTTGCTGCAACGTATTTTCAACATTTGTTTGGAGTGAAATTATGCTGTTTTCTTTCGAAAAATTTTCCACCTTTTGAAGTAATAAGTGTTCTTGATTTCCCTCACATTCCATGTGAGCAAGTTTTTGTACAACAGAATCAGGTGATTTTGAACGAGACACCCGTCGTGTTACCGCTGCTTCTTCTAAGCTTTTTTTTTCACTCTGCAAACTTTGAACAATTGTTTTAATCTGCTCTAAAAACTGGAAAAGCTTTTTTTCTCTTTGACGACGTATATAATGTTCAGCCAAAATAGCCCGACTAATATCATCTAAGTAAGATTTAAAATGCTCTTCTACAGAACGCTGCTGTATTAAAGAACGAGGCGAATGCTTCATTTGCATTTGCGCATAAACGGTGCGTAATTTTTGAGCAATATCCGACATCGTTACTTCTACAGAAGTATCCATTCTCTCTTTCTGTTCAACAAAAGAAAAGACTTTATCGTTCCTAACCTGTTTGGTCGCCTGGTCGATCGTATGACCCTTCGTATTCACAAACGCCTACCCCTCATTAACCTTTTTGAAAAGAATCGCAACAAATGATGAGAAAGTGTGCTCTATTTTAGTAAATAGAGCTTTAAGAACTCTCAAAAACTTTTTTGTTAGAAATATTTTCCCCAATTTTTATCCAAAATATTTGAAAGAAAGATCTTTGATTTTTCTGTCTTCAAGATTTGAAGAGCAAAATCATTTCCCCATTTTTATCTTTTTCACTTAATTTTTCATTGCATAAAGGACCTATTGCACCATCATAAACAAAGCATAAGAAGCTAAAAAAGAATATTCTCACAAGACAGATTGATTTTTTTACTTTTTATTCAAGCAAATAAGGCAATTATGGCAATGCAAAAATATGAAGACTGAAAATGACGACGAGAAAGTACAAGTAAACATAAAAAAGCTTATACGAAAGAGAACACAAGTTATAAATTGAGACTTCATTCTAAACAATTTGGTTTCTTATGAGTATTGCTATAAACTTGTAACATACAAACAAAGAGGATCATTATGAAGATAATTGTCGCTGTCAAACGTGTTGTTGATTATAACATCAAGATACGCGTCAAACCCGATAGTACAGGCGTTGATCTGTCTCACGTAAAAATGTCTATGAATCCTTTTGATGAGATAGCCGTGGAGGAGGCCATTCGCCAAAAAGAATCCGGTAAAATTTCAGAAGTTCTTCTTGTTTCAATTGGCCCAGAAGCAACTCAAGAAACTCTACGAACAGGGCTTGCAATGGGAGCTGATCGCGCACTTCTTGTCATAACGGATCAAACACTTGAACCCTTAGCAATTGCTAAGATTCTCAAAACCATTGTTGATGAAGAAAAACCCGACATGGTCTTTTTAGGAAAACAAGCAATTGATGACGATAGCAATCAAACAGGACAAATGCTCGCTGCTCTTCTTGGGTGGGGACAAGCAACTTTTGCCTCACATCTTAACATAGAAAATGGGCATGCTACAGTTACTCGTGAAGTTGATAATGGAACACAAACCCTTTGTCTTCCCCTTCCCATGGTTATGACCGCCGATCTACGGCTCAATGAACCGCGTTACACCTCTCTCCCCAATATCATGAAAGCAAAAAAGAAAATTATTGAACAAAAATCTCTTACTGATCTTGGCGTAGATACGAAAGCACGCTTAACAATTTTAAGCGTTGAAGAGCCAAAACCCCGTCAATCCGGTATAAAAGTGGCAAATGTAGTAGAACTTGTCAGAGCCTTAAAACAGAAGAACTGCATTTAATATTCTCACCACTAGAGTAAAAGCAACACTCACATAAAAGGGCAAAAACTTATGGCAATTCTTTTATTGGCCGATCATAATACAGAAGAAACAGCAAAAGTACTCACCGCTGCACGCGTACTCAGTAATGATATCGATATTCTGGTTTGCGGAGAAAAAATTCAAACGATAGCGGAAAATAGTGCTAAACTTAATGGTGTGCGGCAAGTTCTTATTGCAAAAGCAGACTATTTAGCCCATCAACTTGCCGAGCCTATGGCAGATACAATTCTTATGTTAGCAAAGGATTATGATGTGATCATGGCAGCATCCAGCAGTACTGGGAAAAATGTGATGCCGCGCGTAGCAGCTCTTCTTGATCTTATGCAAATTTCAGATATTACCGCCATTCTTTCACCCAATACCTTCAAACGACCAATTTATGCAGGCAATGCATTTGAAACTGTACGCACCAATGATTATAAAAAGATTATAACAGTTCGCACCGCTTCTTTCACCCCAACGCCTTCCCAAAATAATTCTGCTCCGATTAAAACAATAACACCAGCTCCCAATCCAAATCTTTCTTCTTTCGTAAAAGCAGAGACAAACAAAAGTGATCGTCCTGATCTCACCTCAGCACGTGTTATTATATCAGGCGGGCGTGGTCTTGGTTCTCAAGAGAAATTTATGGACCTGCTTCTTCCTCTTGCAAAAAAATTAAATGCTGCTTTAGGTTCCAGCCGCGCAGCAGTGGATGCAGGCTATGCTCCCAATGATTGGCAAATTGGACAAACAGGAAAAGTCGTTGCCCCTGAACTCTATATCGCCGTTGGCATTTCCGGTGCAATCCAGCATTTAGCCGGTATAATGGATGCACAAATTATTGTTGCCATTAATAAAGATGAAGAAGCTCCCATCATGCAAATTGCCGATTACACCCTTGTAGGTGATCTCCACCAAATTATTCCAGAATTGGAGAAAGCTTTATAAGCCATGAAAGCACCTCTGCATGACCAACGTGAAAGTATGGAGTTTGACATAGTCATTGTCGGAGCAGGACCTGCAGGGCTTTCTGCCGCAATTCGTTTTAAACAAATTAATCCTGAGCTTTCTGTCACAATTGTTGAAAAAAGTACCGAAGTTGGTGCACATATTCTCTCTGGCGCAGTTGTTGACCCCATTGGTATCAATACACTCTTACCAGAATGGCGAAATGATAACGACCATCCCTTCACAACCCCTGTCACACAGGACCAATTTTTTTTTCTAAAGCCTCAAAAGTCCACAGTATTTCCCAATATTTTGCATCCTAAAATCTTATCAAATAACGGATGTTATATCGTTTCGCTTGGGAGCGTCTGCCGCTGGCTAAGCAAAAAAGCTGAAGCGTTGGGTGTTGAAATCTATCCTGGTTTCGCAGCAACAGAACCCATCATCCAAAAAGATAACGGAGCTATTATTGGTATTCTCACCGGAGATATGGGGCTTAACAAAGATGGAACCCCTGGAAAAAATTATTTGCCTGGGATGGCTTTATTGGCAAAATATACTCTGATTGCGGAAGGAGCACGCGGCTCAATTGCAAAACAACTGATACAACATTTCAACCTTAGCAAAAATCGTGAACCACAAAAATTTGGTCTTGGTCTCAAAGAGCTCTGGGAAATTGATCCCAACAAACACCAACGCGGTTTAGTACAACATTTCACTGGTTGGCCCTTAGACAATAATACCGGTGGCGGTGGCTTTATTTATCACCAAGAAAACAATATCATTTCTGTCGGTTTTGTTGTGCACTTAGATTACAAAAATCCTTATCTTTCTCCCTTTGAAGAATTTCAACGTTTTAAAACACATCCAAAACTCTATAAAATCTTTAAAGGTGCAAAGCGTCTTTCCTATGGTGCTCGTGTTATCAGCGAAGGAGGTTGGCAATCTGTACCAAAACTCACCTTTCCTGGTGGGGCACTTATTGGCTGCTCTGCTGGATTTGTCAATGTTCCTCGTATCAAAGGATCACACAATGCCATCTTATCTGGCATATTAGCTGCCGATAAAATCGCTACCGCTCTTGCACAAGGGCGTGCCCATGATGAGGTTAAAGAAATCGAAGAACAATGGCGAAAAGGGCTCATTGGCAAAGATCTTTATAAAGTGCGAAATGCCAAACCGCTCTGGGCAAAATATGGGACAAAATATGGAATTAAACTTGCCGGTTTTGATATGTGGTGGCAACAACTGTTCGGATTTTCCTTATTTAAAACACTCTCCCATGGAAAGGAAGATTATGCATGCCTTGAACCAGCAGAAAAATTTCAACCCATTGCTTACCCAAAACCAGATGGCGTTATAACCTTTGATCGCCTTTCAAGTGTTGCCCTTTCCAATACGCATCATGAAGAAAATCAACCTTGCCATTTAAAAATAGCCTCATTAAAAAAGCAAAAGGACTCTGAATATGCAATCTACGGAGGACCTTCCACAAACTATTGCCCCGCCGCTGTCTACGAGTGGCTAGAGTATAATGATCATCTGACTTATGTGATCAACGCTTCAAATTGTATACATTGTAAAACGTGTGACATCAAAGATCCAAACCAAAATATCACTTGGATCTGTCCGCAAGGCAATGAGGGCCCCTTCTATCCCAATATGTAATTTTCCAATGTATAATCATTATTCATTCTCCTAAAATTGAAATATACAAAACGCAATGGATGAAAATATTTCCCTCAGATCAGAAATCTATCAATTACCTTCCTGCATACGTTCTTTCACAATGTAAAAAGAACTCTATTCTCATATAAAATACTCTCCCTACCGCATGACTTTTTTCAATAGAAAAACATAACATATTTTTATCAAAATTTTTTTATTTAAATGACAAAACAATAATGAATATATTCATGACAATTCTGCGATAAAGGAACAGCCGCGGTTCTCGAAAACCTGAAGGAAAATAAGCCTGTTCTACTTTACCCCCTCTCCCATATGATCCAAAATGCTTTTAGCCCTCTCATAAGAAACACCAATCGTTTTAACTAGCCAAGAGCAAAACCTACGGAGGTACAATTCAAGTTTATTTTTTCTCCTACACTTGCCAAGTAATGCTCACTCAAGAAAAACCACGAATGAATGTAGAAAAAACATTGTGAGATAAAGAGATAAAGAGCATGCTTGTTCAAGCCCTTTATAATGTTTCTACTGATAATGACACGAAAAAATCTTAATCTCACATTAACCTTTTATTTTTGCATCAAGGATAATCGCCTTGCGTCTAACCTTTACCAATATACTGCAATGAATGTGTACAAATACCGTAAGAATAAGCAGATGCCAAGCCATGGAGACTATCGCTATTAGCAAAACAACCTGATAAAAAACAAAATAGCTTTCATGACCACTCTATGACGCGTTTTATAGAGTTGTTTTTTTATAAAGCTTGTGCTTTCGCTATTGCTCGTAAATCAACATCCAAATTGAACACAAGTGGTATATTTAAAAGAAAGATTAAGGTGAATGAAAGCTCTGCACGCCGTTCCAGCTTTTGTAGCTAGAGCAAAAATATTGCATATTCTATTTGAGTAATCTCTGAAACGAAAATACAGATTCATTTAGCAAGAATATGAAATCTGAAAGGAAAAAATCTGTTTTCCTCTTTACTATCATCTGTCCATTCGGTTTTAAAACTTTCAAAAGCATCACAATATCCTCTAAAAAGAAGAGATAACGTATTGTCCCCGCTTTTATTACTTACGTTTTTTTATGAGAGCATATCCTTCAGAAAAAATAAGGTATCCAAAATTAAAGCAGACTTGTGTTGTTCAGTCATGGGCTTGTTTTTAAGAGATAGCTCTCATATCAAACAATTATTTTGCGACACTATCCGAAAAAGGTATAACGCAATCCTGTGAACGAACAGTTCCATATTTATGAAATAAAAAGTACAAGCTAACAGCATTATTTTCTCTGCGATCTCCAATGATGCGATAATCTTTTTTTTAAGGAGGTTTCAAGATGCACAAAAATGATTTTGATTAATTGACTATAAGAAGAGCTGAGATAATGTTACGATATTTAAAGCTCCTAATTAATAGGCAAAATAATAAATTTTCTATTATAAATCAAATCTTTAAGATAAAATTTAGCCTTAAACTTTTCTAAGGTACTCATTATACTGTATACTGTTAAAGCTGTAGAGAATATGAAAAAATAAAGTATTTTGCTGATAAGAGCTTATATTTGATCAAGTCAGCTGCCAGTTAACTGTATGTGTTTCAAAAGGGGCTGTTTACATTTGCTCAGAAAAACAGTTTGGATATCAATAGAATATTTGAAAAATCGGCGTTATGGAAATAATCTAAAAAGCTTAGCCTTTAAAAGAGCACAAACAAGCATGAGATTATAACATTGGGTAAAATTATTTTTTGGTTCTCGAAGGAAAAACTTTATAGAAAATCATGGGGTAGATAGAATATTGGTTACATTTGGAATTTGTTTTACTGGAAAAAATAACGCGGATCAAAATAGATAATAATGTTAAATTAAGACATTAAATATGAAATTATCTTATTGTATTGTAATCAATTATTCAAGTATGGTAAGCCTTTGTAATGATAAAAAATGTGCTGGTAAAAAATGAGCCAAAATGGCTTATGAGTATGGATAAAAATCTTGTGGTGAGGAGAATTTAATGAAAAGAAAAGAGCATGTGTGAAAAAGCATATTTTATAGGTGCGCATGCTTATTCTGCACCCGTTATAGAATCAGGGCTTTATCTTGTGGCAACACCTATCGGAAATCTTGCAGATATTACGCTTCGTGCTTTGCAAGTACTTGCAGGAATTGATATTTTAGCGTGTGAGGATACGCGAGTAACACGTGTTTTGTTGGAACGTTACGGTATTCAAAAAAAACCTTTTCTCTATCATGAATATAATGCGCAAAAAGCGGGTCCGAAGCTCTTAGCGGCTTTAGCAGAAAACAAAACAGTAGCACTTGTTTCAGATGCCGGAACACCACTTATTTCTGATCCTGGATTTCGATTGGTGGAAGAGGCCCGTAAAGCTGGTCATAAAATTATTCCTATTCCTGGAGCATCCGCTCTTTTAGCCGCTCTTATACCGACAGGGCTTCCTACTGATAGCTTTTTTTTTGCAGGTTTTTTGAGTGCACGAAAGCTACAGCGCCGAAAACGGTTGGAACAATTAAAAGGGATTCCAGCAACTTTGATTTTTTATGAATCACCGCATCGTCTTGTTGAAACTTTACAGGATATGGTCACTCTTTTTTCGGCTGATCGACCTGCTGCCATTTGTCGTGAATTAACAAAAAAGTTTGAAACAGTAGATGTTTCCAATTTGGGAAATTTGTTAGAAAATTACAGAAAAAAAGCACATATTCGTGGGGAAATTGTTGTCCTTGTTGGAGAATCATCTTCTTCTTTAAATGTGATAAGTGATCAAGAAATTGATGAAATGCTATTAGAACGCGCACGGACACATTCTGCTGCTCAAGCGGCAGCTTTTGTTGCAAAAAAAACCGGTTTTAAAAAGCAGGAACTTTTTCAGCGATTAATCTTTTTAAAAAATGCGTAAAATGATACAAAAAAAACGCAGACAAAAGTCTTTTTATCGAGGGGTTCGTGCAGAAAAATTGGCAGCTTGGTGGCTACGTTGCAAAGGGTTTCACATTGCCGAAAGGCGTTTTAAAACAAAATGTGGAGAAATTGATTTAATTGCACGACGCGGAAATCTTGTGTTAATCGTTGAAGTTAAAGCACGTTCAACGTTGGCTGAAGCAATGGAAGCGGTTTCCCGAATGAATGAAAAGCGAATTGAGGCAGCTGCCGATATTTGGCTCGCACTGCAAAAAGATTATGCCCTTTTGTCTGTACGCTTTGACTTAATTGCAATTTTACCTTGGCGTTGGCCACAGCATATCCCTGCATTTTTTACATCTGATCAATAAAAGTCCCCTCCCGTTTTAACCATATTCAATAAAAAACATTTCGTTTTTATGTGCATATGCGTTAAAAAGTGTGTAATAATCGAGCGCTATAAGGAGCGAAATATGGATGATTATGAAAAGTTTGCAACAGGTTTGCTCATTGTTTTTGGAGCGCTAATTATTGGTGGCTTAATGGCAATGCATATTGTGCTTATGAATAAACCAGGTTTTTTATTTGCATTAGCCGCAGCTGTTGTTGGTTGGTTTTCTGCTTTTGCCGTTCTCTTTGACAAGCCTAAAATCTATTTGGGCTTGATTATTTTTGCTATGTTATGTGTTGCTTCTTCAATTAGCGTTTATGTTAGTTAAAACACCTGAGATGTTGATTGAAATTCCTTTTAAAATATGAAACTGAGAAATAGATAATGAGACTTGGCTTTTTGGGAACGGGTACAATCAGTGCTTCAATGGTGAATGGCTTAATGACAAGCAACTTTGATGTTTCTTCCATTATTGTTTCGCCTCGCAATGCACAAACAGCAAAGCGCCTTTCACGCACTTATGATAAAGTTATGATTGCTGAAAATAACCAAGCGTTGCTCGATGTTAGTGATTGTGTTTTTCTTTGCTTGCCCAACCAAATTGCAGAAGAGGTTTTGTGCTCTCTTCGTTTTCGTCCAGAACAGCTGGTTATTTCCGTACTTGCTATGGCAAAAGCAGCAGAAATAGAAAAGTGGATTAAACATAAAGTTTATCGTGCTGTTCCATTACCTTTTGTTGCAGAATGCAAAAATTTGACACCAATCTATCCCAATCATCCCTTTTTACGCAATTTATTTGATGCATTGGGGGGCACATTGGTGCTGGATAAGGAAGAGCAGTTTAATCTTTTTATGACAGCTGGTTCACTTATGGGAGTATATTTTAATTTTATAGAAACTGCCCATCAATGGTTTATAACACAAGGGTTAAAAAAACAGCAATCAGCAGAATTCCTTACCATGATGTTTGGAAATCTTACAGATGAAATGCGTAAAACTATAGCAACGGATCGTTCTGTATCTCTCGATTTTGCACTGCTTGAAAAAGAGTTTTCAACAAAGGGTGGAACAAATGAATTTTTGTCAAATTACTTTTCTCAACAAGGGGGAAGGAATGCTTTAACAATGGCTCTTGAAGCTACTTTGCAAAAAATGAATGCTTCTAAAAAGAAATGTTGAGATTTATATCAAGAAAACTCGTATCAAAAAATGATTTTTAAAATATTTTTTACAACCTTTTACAATTTTTCTAAAATATTTTTATTTTCGGTCTTCTTCTTTTTGCCTCAAGTCCAATATTTTTTTTCTACCTCACAGCTCTAGCTCTTCAATTTTGTTCCCCTTCAGGTTATCCAAACGCATGAATAATTTTTTGTTTATTTAACCTATATACTCCATTCACACATTAAAACTTCCTCTTACAAAGAAGCGACTATTTTTATGTCTTTCATGATTGTGTTTTAATAAACTCTCTTATACCCCCCCATTCAAAAGAGTTGATTTTTTATTTGATCAACAATTTTACGATATAGTTTAGCATGCTCTTCACTAGGCTTAGCAACAAAAATAGGGATTCCTTCATCTGAAGAAAATCGTAAAGCTGCATCAAGCGGTATTTCCGCTAAGAAAGGGACTTCTCGACGTTCCGCTTCTGCCCGTGCACCACCATAGCCAAAAATATCATAGCGTTTTCCCGTATCAGGAGCGATAAAATAACTCATATTCTCAATAAGTCCTAAAATAGGAACATTAACTTTCATGAACATTTCTATTGCTTTACGTGCATCCACTAAAGCAAGATCTTGGGGCGTAGAGACAACCAACGCACCTGTTAATTGTACCTGTTGGGCAAGCGTTAATTGTGCATCCCCTGTACCGGGCGGCATATCAACGACTAAAACGTCCAGAGGGCCCCATACAACATCTCGTAACAATTGCGTTACAGCTGCCATAACCATAGGACCACGCCATACTACCGGCTTTTCTTCCTCAACCAAAAATCCCATCGACATCAATTTAAGTCCAAATTTTTCAAGAGGTTGAATCTTTTTTTCTCCAATAAGCTGTGGTTTTTGATTAACAAGTCCTGTCAAACGTGGCAACGAAGGACCATAAATATCAGCATCCATCACCCCCGTCTTGAAACCAGAATCTTGTAAAGCTAAGGCGATATTTATTGCCATCGTAGATTTTCCGACTCCTCCTTTTCCAGAAGCAACAGCAATCACATGCCGCACACCTTCTATGGGCATTTTGATCGGTAAGAGATTTGCTCTCCGACTAGGTGCTGTCTTTGTTGTTTTTTCTGCTGTAAGTGTGACAACAACAGATTCCACTCCCTCCAAAGCACATACCATCTTTTCAGCAGAACGACGCAATGATTCCCATTCTTGCACACCTCCATCAGGAACTGTAATGGAAAAAAAAACCTTACTATCAGCAATCAATATTTCTGAAAGAAGCCCCAACGACACAATATCACTTTCAAGATCTGGTCCTTTGATTTTACGTAATACGTTGCGGACAGCCTCACTTGTAATAGAATCCACGTTCTTTCCTCTCTATAAAAATACCAGCAAATATAAGCATAAGAACGAAAAATACTTACAGGTTCATCACCTGATAATTGTCTACTTTACTCAAAATTATAAAGTATAAATTACTTATATCTTTTCTCTTTAAAAATATGAAACCATCCTTAAATAAAGAATCTCAAACATAAAATCTGCTATAAAATCCTATCAATCGTGTTTGTCTACAACCACTTTAATAAATATTCTGATAAAAATTTTGTAAAAAAAACTGAAAAAAACTCTTAATCTTAAAGGATATTTTAAATTTAGCATACAGTAATCAGTCACATCTTCTTTAATTCTTTAAGTCCCTAGCCATTTATGTTCTGTAGATTCAATCGTTATTTTCTAACACTCCTACAGTATTGTAAAAAAGCATCATAGATAGTTATAAGGTGTTTTGTATTCTTTCAAGAGAGAGAAAAACAATCTAAGATTGACTTTTTTTATATTTTTCCTTATGGGTTAACAGCCGTATGATAGGATAAAATTGTTTATCTCGCGCATCACTACTCATAAAACGAAGATTAAGAAGGGCCGCACTCCGCGGTATTTAAATAAATGAAACGTACTTACCAACCCTCTAAACTTGTCCGTAAACGCCGCCATGGGTTTCGTGCACGCATGGCCACAGCTGGAGGACGTAAAGTTATTGCTGCAAGACGTGCTCGTGGACGTAAGCGGCTTTCTGCTTAACCATTTAAATTTTCACAACCGTTGAGAATTGCTCATCGTTTCTTCGTTGTGAAACTTTTATTATGAACCTACAATGTCTGCTTGCAGGCATTTAATGAAATTGCGAAATATTCTTTTATGAAGAAAAAACATCCCTGCTGTATTCGCAAAAGAGCAGACTTTTTGGCTGTCCGTACAGGAGAAAAGCGGCGTGGTCCTTTATTTTTGCTCGAAGTTAAATCTCGTGAACAAACAACAGAAAGAAAAGATTCTCTTGTTGCACGTGTAGGCTTCACTGTTACTCGTAAAAACGGTAATGCTGTGAAACGTAATCGTATCAAAAGGCGCTTGCGTGAAGCCGTAAGAGTTGGTGTAACAAACCACATGGAAGCAGGAACAGACTATGTCATTGTAGCATATCGTGATGCGTTACATGCGCCTTTTACATCCTTAATTAGTGAATTAAATCGGCGAATAAAACCAAAAATAAAACATCAGCAACGACAACAAGGGTGTACGGATGGAATATAACCGCAATTTCTTTATCGCTATTGGCTTATCTTTCGTAGTGCTCATCGCATGGCAATTTCTTCATGTTGCTCCCAAACAAGCAAAGTTACAAAAACAACAAGTCATCGCACAGCAATTGTCAAAACAACAATCAACCCTTTCTACTACCACGACGAATTTTTCTGACGATACCTCAACGCATCAAGCAACATCTATCATCGAACAGCCCATGACACCTGAAATCCGGAAAGCTGTATTGGCCAAAACAAAGCGTATTGCGATCAAAACCAATGAACTGGAAGGCTCTATTAATCTTGTTGGTGCACAATTTGATGATCTTCACCTCAAAAAATATCGTTTAACAGTCGATAAAAAATCACCGGAAATCGATTTGCTGAATCCTAAGGGTTTCAAAACGACCTACCTTGCTGAATTTGGTTTTGCAAGTGCATCTTTACCAGCAAAAGCTTTGCCACAATCGGATACACAATGGCAAATAGAGGGAAACAATACAATTCTGACTCCTTCAACACCCATCACTTTAATTTATAATAATGGACAAGGACAGATCTTCCGGCGTATTCTTTCTGTTGATGATCATTTCATGTTTACCATTGAAGATTCTATCAGCAATGAAAGTGATCAATCAATATATCTCTCATCCTATGCCCGCGTTGCACGTGCAGCACCACCAGAACATACAAATGCAACCTATTTACTTCATGAAGGTATGATAGGTATTGCAGGAGATTCGCTCAAAACTGAAAAATATAAAACCTTAGCAGAGCTTGACCCGAATCCTGATAATGGGCAAAAAAGCATGACTTTTTCCAAAGTAACAGGAGGTTGGATTGGTATTACCGATAAATACTGGGCTGTAGCAGTTATTCCCCCGCAAAATAAAGAATATACAAGCCGTTTTATTTATTTTGATCGTTTGCAAACGCATTATCAGTCTGACTTGCTAGGAGCGCTTTTAACGATTGCCCCAAATGAAACAAAAACTGTTACAAATCGTCTTTTTGCTGGTGCAAAACAAGTTGAAATTATTAATAATTATCAAAATAACCTAAAAATCAAAAAGTTTGCTCTTTTAATTGATTGGGGCTGGTTTGATTTCATCACCAAACCAATGTTTTCCCTCATTGATATTCTTTATAAACAAACAGGGAATTTTGGTATCGCCATCCTTCTTGTCACAGTTCTCTTAAAAACTCTTCTTTTCCCTCTAGCCAATAAATCTTATAAATCTATGGCACGCATGAAGCTTTTACAACCGCGGTTGCTAGAAATAAAAGAAAAGTATCCCGATGACCAAACCAAACAACAAAAGGCAATAATAGATCTATATAAAACCGAAAAAATAAATCCCCTTGCAGGCTGTTGGCCAATGTTGGTTCAATTCCCAATATTCTTTGCTCTTTATAAAGTTCTCTATATCACCATTGAAATGCGCCATGCACCTTTCTTTGGCTGGATTAAAGATTTAGCGGCACCCGATCCAACTTCTCTTTTTAACTTGTTTGGTCTCTTGCCATATACAACGCCAACATTTCTTATGATTGGTGCATGGCCTTTGATTATGGGAATAACAATGTTTTTACAAATGCGTATGAATCCTGCTCCTCAAGACCAAACCCAAGCGATGATATTCACATGGATGCCTGTTGTCTTTACTTTTATGCTCGCCTCTTTCCCTGTTGGTCTCGTCATCTATTGGGCATGGAATAATATATTATCAATTATTCAGCAAGGTATCATGATGAAGCGCCAAGGAGTTAAAATTGAGCTTTTTGATAATCTGAAAGCCATCTGGAGAAGATCACCCAAAAAAGAAGTGCATGAATGACAAGAGATTCTTCCCTTTCTGGAATTTTTTCTCGCAATTGGATTTTTATTCGTGGTGTACCAGCAATATGCTTTCTCCCCCCCGAAGGACCACCAGAAATTGCATTTGCAGGACGTTCCAACGTTGGAAAATCATCTTTAATCAACGCACTCGTCCAACAAAAAAGCTTAGCACGTATCTCAAATACACCAGGACGGACTCAAGAGCTTAATTATTTTATCCCCGATGGATTCAGTGGGCAACTAGGAGACCTTCCCCCTCTAGCATTAGTAGATATGCCTGGTTATGGTTTTGCTGCTGCTCCTAAAAATCTTGTTGATGCGTGGACAAATTTGATTTTTAGCTATTTACGGGGGCGCACAACGTTAAAACGTGTATATATCTTGATTGATTCACGGCACGGAATCAAAAATAATGATGAAGATGTTCTTGCTCTCCTTGATAAAGCAGCTGTTTCTTATCACATTGTTTTGACAAAAAGCGATAAAATCAAATCAAATGCCTTGGAAAAATTAATTATGAGCACACAAACAAAGCTTCTTAAACGCCCAGCAGCTTATCCTGAGCTTCTTGTAACCTCTTCAGAAAAAGCTATCGGTTTAGAAGAATTACGTGCTGCCATTTTGCAAACCATCGCATAAGAGAACAATTTCTAGTCATTAACAATTTATTAATTATAATTACTAGCAGCTACTAATGATCTTGTACTTCTAGTCAAGCATCTTTATAAAAATGATTACTTGAAAGAATTCTCTTCAACTCTATTTGATAGTGTAAATTATGCTGACACTTTTTCACTCTCCCCTATCCGCTGCCTCGCGCTTCATACGCCTCATTCTTGGGGAATATGGTGTAACCACTCAACTTATTGAAGAATATGAATGGGCAAGAAGACACGAATTTCTAGCCCTCAATCCTGCTGGTCATGTCCCTGTTTTTCTCGATGAACACGAGGTTCCATTATCAGGTCCTCTTGTTATCTGCGAATATTTAGACGAAACACATGGAAGTTTACGACAAGAAAATAAGCTCTTTCCGGAAAATCCTTTAGATCGTGCGGAAGTACGCCGTCTCAATGACTGGTTCTTAAATAAATTCGAAAATGAAGCAACGCGCCATATCGTACGAGAACGAATCCATAAACGTGAAATGCCACTTGCCATTGGCGGTGGTGCTCCTAATTCACAAATTTTACGCAATGCACGTGCCAATATTTTACCACATATGAACTATCTCAATTGGCTCTGCGCCTCTCGCGATAGCTTAGTCGGTTCTGCCTTGTCCTATGCAGATCTAGCAGCAGCAGCCTCTATTTCTGTACTTGACTTTCTAGGGGAAATTGACTGGGAACAATCTCCTGCTGCCAAAGACTGGTATATGAGAATTAAATCACGCCCTTCTTTTCGTTCTCTTTTAACAGATCGCGTCCGCGGAATTGTTGCAAGTGCTCACTATGCAGATCTTGATTTCTAGCCTTCTTTCACAAACAAAAATAAAAGTGATATTCTATCTAAAGGATATTTATAGGTTTATGAATTTTTATGCATGCGTATAAACAATATAATAATACATTGATTTATGATCGTATTAAACAGAGAATAAAACCCATTATAATTGAATCACAAAAATCACTTTCTTATCGTGTCACAAAAAAGATCAGCACAGGGATAAAAAATACTTAAGAAAGGATTTTAAAGACTCTCTTTAAATACAAGAACTGTAGCATCATTGGAAGCTAGGCAAATAAAATAACAATACTTAACGCATGTTATACTCCATTCTTCCCAATATATGAAAAAACGCATTGCATAATATATATCCTATTTTCTCTATAATAAACAAAGCCTCATCATGCGTTTTTACAACATAACAATTTTTTCAACTGACTTTCCTAAAAGATGAAGAATCCGCCCAACTCTCGTGTGTAAATAATCCAACTTCTTGTTAGCCCCTTGTTTTTACCCCTTTTTACGTGATTTTATTTATGTATAACATATTGATATACAATGATAAATAATCGTTTTCTTATGCGTCACAAATGGAATTGATGAGTGAAAGCGCATGAATTGACAACATAGGTCTATTTTGTTTGGAAGATCTTATTTTGCATGAAGAATGCTCCCCTTTAAAGAACGAAAGAAACAAAAGCGTAAAGTAATACACAATCTTCATTAGGTTTCATAAGCAAACCTTACTTAAGAATATTCATCACACACTCTAACGAAAAACATCTCTATTTAAATTTGTAGATCTTATATCACTTGCTCTAAACAACAGTGTTTTACAGCACAACAAGATAAATTAAAGCAGGAAAAAAATTTTCTATAAAGAAAAAGAACCATTGGAAAGAAGGCAAGAATTTGCCTATACTGCACAGTAAAGTATCATAAGGAGATAAAAATGCGCCTTACAGTTGTTGGTGCAAATGGAAGAATGGGACGTGAACTCATTACAGCAATCCAGCAGAGGAAAGATGTAGAGCTTTGTGCTGTTCTTGTACGTAAAGGCTCACCGTTTGTAGGAAAAGATGCCAGTGCATTAATTGGTTCAAATTCTCTTGGGATTAGTATCACTGACAATCCCAAAAATGCCTTTTCTAATACAGAAGGTATTTTAGATTTTTCACAACCAGAAGCCAGTATTCTTTATGCTAACTACGCTGCTCAAAAAAGCCTTGTCCATATTATTGGCACCACAGGATTTAGCAAAACAGAAGAAGAAAAAATTGCAGATTTTGCGAAATATACAACTATTGTCAAATCCGGGAATATGAGCCTTGGAATAAATCTTTTAGCCAACCTTGTAAAGAAAGCCGCTAAAGCATTAGAAGCCGATGATTTTGATATCGAAGTTTATGAAATGCATCACGCTAACAAAGTTGATGCTCCTTCTGGAACAGCCCTTCTTCTTGGCCAAGCAGCAGCTGAAGGACGCAATGTTATGCTTAAAAATGTGTGTGTCAACGAACGCAATGGTCATATAGGTAAACGCAAAAAAGGCACCATTGGCTTTTCCTGTTCACGTGGTGGGACAGTTGTTGGAGAACACAGTGTCATTTTTGCTGGTTCCAATGAACGCATTGTTCTTTCACACACAGCGCAAGAACGCTCTATCTTTGCCAATGGCGCATTAAAAGCAGCTTTATGGGCACAAAATCATGAAAGCGGTCTTTATTCAATGTTCGATGTTTTGGGATTGAACGATGAATTTTAAACAATCAATAGAATAGAGGCAATTTATAATGGGACGCATACTTACACTAATTCGTCATGGACAAAGTGAATGGAATCTCAAAAACCTTTTTACCGGTTGGAAAGATCCCGATTTAACAGAAAAAGGTCATGCAGAAGCGATAGCAGCAGGAAAAAAACTGAAAGAATATGGTTTGAGGTTTGATATCGCTTATACATCTGCCTTACAGCGAGCTCAAAAAACCGCTCAGCACATTTTAGAGCAAATGGAACAATCAGATTTAGAAGTGATAAAAAATCCCGCATTAAATGAACGTAATTATGGTGATCTTTCTGGTTTAAATAAAGATGAAGTACGCCAACAATGGGGGCAGGAGCAAGTGCAAATGTGGCGCCGCTCCTATACGATTGCGCCGCCGAATGGAGAAAGCCTACGCGATACCGGTGCGCGCATCTGGCCTTATTATCTTTACCATATCCAGCCTTATATTTTGCGCTCCCAAACTGTTTTGATCGCAGCACATGGAAATTCTCTTCGTGCTCTTATTATGGCGCTTGAAGGTCTCTCCGGTGAGGAAATTATATCTCAAGAACTAGCGACCGGCATTCCTATTATTTACACATTTAATCCGGATTCAACAATTTTATCAAAGACAGTCCTCACACCTTAAACTTCTAAAATCATGATCTCCCTTAAAAGTTCAATGCTATCGTTTTAAGCTGGAAAAATAAATTCTATAATTTTATTGACAGAGTTGCTTCATGCGCTTAGATGAATTTTATAAGCCCAGATGGCGGAATTGGTAGACGCGCAGGTTTCAGGTACCTGTGCCGTAAGGCGTGGAGGTTCGAGTCCTCTTTTGGGCACCATGCTCTTTTTTATCCAAAATAATTTATTGATTTTCCAAATGTTTTTTGTAATGAGGGACTCCCAAATAT
>NZ_JBHIQZ010000019.1:0-24835 GCF_042196865.1 Bartonella sp. AC130YNZD | reverse complement strand
TTAAGAGGTATTGGTGTTCCAGAACCAATGATATCTGTCTCAAGAAACCTTGCTGTTGCCTTTTCTTTAATATAAACACCTCTTCTTATACGCTTTATTTGGGCTGATGAGATGTCTGCAACTTGCTTTTCAGTAAAGCGTTCGACTTGTTTTGCTGCAGTGTTTAGAGCATTACGCAAAGGCCCAATTAAGGCGTGGTACTTGAAGACTGGTAGAAGGTATCCTTTACCTGTTGAAGATACCATTTTGGGTAGATGATTAACTTCAACTTCTAAGCCTTTTTAAGAGTAGGTGTTGATGATTGAGAGACCTTAGATTCTTTTGGTTTTTCGAGAGAGGTTTCCTCTGTTACTGTTTCAGATAATATTTGGTTGGGTTCTTTTTCTACTTGCTTAATGTGTTCAATTGTCTTGTCGGGTTTTATTTTTGTTTGAACATCAACAAAAGGTTTTACAGCATTAGCGCGCTTGAGACGTGCGTAGACTTGATTGGAAACTTCAACAAATGGATTATTGGGTGTTGATGGTTCAAAGCGAACAGTGCTTTTATTGTCGCCAACAACACACATTGGCTTAGTGATGACAGCTTTCATTATGGCTCCTTTTGAGTCATAATTAATGACATCATTAGTCAAATATTGATTTTTATTCTGTGAAAAATTGTTTAGCCGATTGTCAACAGAAAAAATCATGATCTTATGCTTTTTTATTTTTTACCTAAAGTTGGTGTTTTAAACATTAAAAATTGTAGAAAAAATTCAAGTAAGAAATGTTGATAACTTTGCTAAGACTTCGCCCATTACGCGCTACTATATCTAAAGAACTCGGTTGGTTGCAGCGTATCACACCTGTTGTATGCAGCCCTGTTCCCACCAATGAAACAGCAAAGCCTGCTATTCTAGCAAAATTTCCTCCACTCGTAATGGGCAAAACAATGGGTGTTTTTGTTAAACGATTAAACGCTTCCGGTGACACAATCAGTACAGGATGCGTTCCTTTTTCTCATAGACAGAGGTTGGGTCAAGCGATACAAACCAAATTTTACCCCGCTTCATTACAAGAGCTCTCTGCCAACAAGCTTAGCATCAAACCACTCTACATCTTTATCCGCAAAATCGTCCGAAGTATTACATTGGACTAACAATTCTTCAAGAGTGTAATTTTGCGATATCTATAGCCAAACCCACTTGCATATTTCAATAAGATGAAGAACATCAAGCAATGCAGGTGGTGTAGAGAGCATAACTGATCCTCCAACTTTACGTAATTTTGTTGTATGCATAAAATGCCCTCTCTAATATTATAAAAAATATAACATAAAGCCCATGATTCAATAGCTTTTTATGCTTTTGTGTAAATGTTTAAGACGCGCATTTAGAGCAATACGCAATATACTCTGAATAAAGTCAATATTTTTTATCTCTCTGTTGATCTCGTCTATAAGAGGTTCGTAATTGAGAATGCTTTTCGGAATATCACCACCGTAAACCCATGCTTTTACTTGCGCTTTGGTACTAAAATCCGCATTCTTAGGTGTTTTGTAATACTGACCACCATCAAACTTTTCACACTCTCTTGTGCCGTCTTCATATTCGTAGAGGTTGTAAAAATACTCCTCTGTCCCATCCCCCATGGGGCATACCCACTGCCGTTGCAACAAACCTCTTTCGCATGGGTTGTTTACGGTTTTTTAAGAATAGATGTTTTAAAATGAACATGCTTTAATCCTAATTTTACAAATTTGTCTATTTGCCTCAAATTTGACCGTACAGAGCGTTTTATATGATAGGTTTTTTATCATAAAATCTTTAAATCACTCTGTACGGTGCCATTTTGTCGATTTAAATGCACATCCAATCAAAAAACGATCAGAAATTTTCACTAGTTTGCTAACCTGCAATGTTTTTCACTTGCTTTTCAACCAACGTGAGTGGTCTTGAATTCTCTCTCATTGCCTTTTCTTTCAGCCTTTTTTCACGGGTATTCAAAACAGCCTGGTGTACAAGATTGGTTTTTGTCAAAAGACTATTTTCCAAATCACGACATAATTTTACTAACTCACGAGTGTTTGGAAAAAACGTATCCGATAAACCTTCTACCTCATCGCATAAAATCCGTTTAACCGTTTTTATGAGTGACCACGCAGAAACACTTTCCAAAACCATTCCATAGGTAAGCGCCATACCTTCATGATCTGCCTGTTGCGAAATTTTTTGAACCACACGAAAGCATCCGAATTGCCTTGGCTATGTCCTCTCTAACCCGTTTAGCTTTTTTCGTAATGTTCTCTTGCACGTGGATGGAAGGTTGGTTTTCTACACCCGTTTCGATTTGCTCTGATGTAGTCTCAACAGCAGCAACCTATGTTGGTTCGTCAACCTGTTCGTTTGTTTCTAAATTTTCAGAAGCAGTTTTTTTTTGCTAAAATGATAGTTTTAGTTTATATATATTCTTATTCTGGTTCTTTATAGCTTGATTTTGCTTAGTGTTTGCTTAAGCAAAATCATTAAAATGTTTTTTATAGCGTTTTTATTGTACACTTTTTTCCAGCCTCACTATGAATTTGCGATATGTGCAATTTTTTATCAGTAAAATCTTTTAACTCTTCTTCAATGCGCGTATTCGACAAACCATTATCTTTCTCAAGAAGTTTATCATTCTTCATGAGATATTCGACAATAGTTGCAAACTTTTTTGCGAGCAATTGCAAGCGCGGGCAAGCATTTCAAAATCTGTTTAATTGGTGCTTTTTTGTCATACATGCGAATGAAAAGCGTTATATAAATGCCCCTTTGTTCTCATGTCATTCATCTATCTCACTGTTCCAGTCATTCAAAAGGAATCTTATCCATGGCATTGCATTAGACATGCGCATTCCCTTCTTTAACTAAATATAAAATTGCTAAAGCATTTGCTTCGTTGTCATCTTTTGGATTGTATTCTTTTGCACACACCGTCTTAATCATCTCTTCTTGTGAGGCATTGACTTTATCTGTTGTGATCTTCATTTTGTAAGCCATTGCTGAAAACGCAAATAGCGCATACTATCGCCTTTAAAACGACAAAATTCAAAATTGACAAGTGGCACTTGTTATACTGCTGTCTACACGAGAAATCGCCCAGCCTGTCTTAGATCTAGATCAAGGCAGAGAACGGTTTGTGTATTGATGATCATCTTCCCCCGTGAAGGCTGTTGCGTATTTATATGTGCGCTATGACAGAGCGTGTTGTGATTGCCTGTCTTGAAAAAATGGTCGTGAGAAAGTACTTGAAACTACTTTTGGGCCAATTTTTTACTGCCATTCGAGGAAAAATAATCTTAGAAGCAGTTGATTTTCGAATTAACTCTTCTTGTTTTTGAATCACATCTTTTTGTGCACGTATTATTTCAGCTTCTTTATCTACTATTTTGTCTTTTGCATCTATCTCTTTTCTGAGCTTTTGCGTCGTTTTACAAGAGTCATGAAGAGTATAAGCCAATCCCAAATTAGCAATATTGATTGCCTCTCCATCCTATAAAGACGAGGAGGAGGTCAAAGTGCTAAAAAGGTACCTCAAAAAGCAGCAATGATTCGTATTTTAGCACCACCGCGGTGCCGTCTTATAGCGTTATAATAAAGTTACGAAAGGTGGTTTAGAAGGTGCTTTAATTTTTTTGATTTTTAATAAATCATTGGAAAATAAGAGAGATTAAGATAATCTGGTGCGGACGGCGGGACTTGAACCCGCAAGGTCTTCGACCGGCAGATTTTAAGTCTGCTATGTTTACCGTTTTCATCACGTCCGCGATGTGAGTTCTCTCATAAGCTATATCTTTTATTGAATCAAGAATTAATGACAAAAGAAACATTTTTCATTTTTTAGTGAAATTTTGACTGACAATAGTTTCCTTTATCGATAGAAAAAGCTTTTATAATGTAAATAAAGTATGAAATGATTAGTGTTATGAGTCAATTTATTCAAGACGTCACAAAAGCTATGGTGGGATTGCATCACGTGTTTGCTGAAACACCACTTCAAAGAAATGATTTTCTTAGTCAAAAGTATGATGCAGAAATTTATTTAAAGCGTGAAGATTTAACACCGGTGCGGTCTTATAAGATTCGTGGTGCTTTCAATTTTGTTTCAGAAATGCTTAGCTGTATATCACCAGATTCTGTATTTGTTTGTGCTTCAGCGGGGAATCACGCGCAAGGGGTTTCTTTTGTTTGTCGTTATTTTAAACGTAAAGGCGTGATTTTCATGCCTATGACAACGCCACAACAAAAAATTGAAAAAACACGTATTTTTGGTAAAGAATTCATTGATATTCGTTTGGTTGGTGAAACATTTGATCAATGTTATGAAGCTGCGCAATCCTTTGTCGTAGAGAGCGGTGGTGTAATGGCTCCACCTTTCGATGATATTCGCATTATTACAGGGCAGGCAACAGTGCTTTGTGAAGCTGCTTTACAATGGAAAAAACTCAATGGAGAAAGTGAGCCAGATTTGATGATTGTGCCAGTAGGGGGTGGTGGTTTAGCAAGTGGAGTGAGCAAGTTTTTACATGAATATGGTTGGAAAACAAAGCTTCGTTTTGTTGAGCCGCAAAGAGCTGCAAGTTTGCTTGCTTGTTTGGAGAGTGGAAAACGCGTCAAGCTTGAAAGCATTGACACTTTTGTAGATGGTGCTGCTGTGGCTGAAATTGGTGCACTAAACTATACAATTCTAAAGCAATTTCCCCCTGATTCTGTCATTACGGTTCCTGAAAATCGCGTTTGTTCTACGATGGTTGAAATGCTTAATGTTGAAGGTGTGGTTCTTGAACCGGCTGGTGCTTTATCGATTGATGCGCTTAACAGTATTCCTCCTCAAGAGTTAAAGGGGAAAAAAATTCTTCTCGTTATTTCAGGAGGTAATTTTGATTTTGAGCGTTTGCCAGAAATTAAAGAGCGTTCTTTACGTTTCCAAGGGTTGAGAAAATATTTTATTTTTAGTTTTCCGCAACATCCTGGTGCATTGCGTCATTTTCTTTCCACATTATCACCAGATGATGATATCGTACGTTTTGAATATCTTAAAAAGTCAGCGAGAAACTTTGGTTCTGTATTGGTTGCGATTGAAACAAAAAAATACGGTAATTTTTGTCTTTTAGAGGAAAAATTTCAAGCGTTAGGTTGGCGTTATCGTGATATTACTGATGATCAAACGTTATTTGATTTTGTTATTTGAGAAACTGAAATTTTACTAAAACAAGAAGTATAATGATGAAACCTATTTTTTATTCGGTGCTGAGTCTATTTTTCTTTTTGATTGTTAATCAACAGAGTTTAGCATCTCAGCCAACAATAGTACAAAAAGATGAACTTTCAAGAGTCGTTGTTGATGTCAATAATGCTATAAAAAATGGGGATTTTATACCTATTTCTCGTTATATGCCTGAGCGGCTTTATAAAGAGATGGCACATCGATTGAATACAACAGAGAGTGCTTTACGTAGTGATTTTCTTCAACAGTTGCATAAGAAATTTGAGGGGTTGCCTTCTGGTGCTTATTATTTAGATAAAGAAAATATAGAGTATTTACAAACTGATAACGGTACTTTGTATGCTTTAATTCCAACAGTTCTTGAGATGAAAGATCGCATCATTCAATATAAAACTTTGGCGATTTTTGATAAAAAACAATGGTATTTAATTTATGGCGGTCAAAAAACTTTACAAAATCCAGTTTTTCTCGAGATTTATCCTGATTTTATCAAGGTACATTTACCGATGGATACAATCATCAAAAAGTAAACGATCTAAATATTGTTTTTATTCATGATAAATGTATTTCGTAAAGTTCTTGCTTTTTTATCATAATCCAAAGATAATAGAGATGAAGGCATTTAGGCTGGTTTGTTGGCTTTTTGTAAAGTGAAGTTTATACGCCTTTATCTTGATTTCAAGGTGTTCATGAGTTGCGCAAGCCGCTTTTTAGGCGTTGCTTCATTTAAAATGTCAGGGATTTCTCTTGCGCGGATTCTTGAGTGGAGAGTTCAGATGGTTACTTCTTTTGAGTTCTTCAGCTAAGGAAAGATTTTATTTTGCCTATAAAAGAAGAAAATGTTTTTACAAAGTTAGGTTTGCCTACTCTTTTGATTAAAAATTTACTCATTGCTGGGATGAGTAAACCTAAACCTATACAAGAACAAGCTATTCCAGTGATGTTGAAAGGACACGATATTTTAGGTGTTGCTCAGACAGGCTCTGGAAAAACCTTGGCATTTAGTTTGCCTATTTTAAGTCAGATTTTGGCTTTAGGTGATAAACGCTGCCCTAAAACTGCACGCGCTTTGATTTTAGCTCCAACGCGCGAACTTGCTGTTCAGATTGATGAAGCGATTCGCACTGCGGCGAAAGGAGCACATCTTTCAACATGTCTTATTTTTGGGGGCGTATCACGTTTAAAACAAATTAAACGTATGGAAGCAGGTGTGGATGTTTTGATAGCGACTCCAGGGCGTTTGAGAGATCTTGTTCGTGAAAAGTGTGTTGATCTTTCCCAATCTCGTTTTTTGATTTTGGATGAAGCAGATCGTATGTTGGATATGGGGTTTATTCATGATGTTAAGCAAATTGCAAAGCTTTTGCATCAAGAGCGTCAGACAGCACTCTTTTCTGCAACAATGCCGAGGGAAATTGCTGTGCTTGCAAAATGTTTACTCAATGATCCGGTTAAAATTGAAGTTGTTCCTCAAGGTACTACGGCTGTAGAGATTTGCCAAAAATTATATTGTGTTCCTACGAATGAAAAAAAGAATGTTTTAAGTAAACTTTTGACAAATCCAGCTTTTGATTCGGTTATTGTTTTTACTCGAACTAAACATGGGGCAGATGCTGTCACACGTAGTTTAGAAAAGATAGGATATTTAGTCGCAACAATTCATGGAAATAAATCACAAGGTGCTCGCCAGTCTGCTTTAAAAGCTTTTCGTGAAAGATCTGTGCAGATCCTAGTGGCAACAGATATTGCTGCACGCGGTATTGATATACCAGGGATAAGTCACGTTATTAATTACGACTTACCAGATGAAGCTGAAAGTTATGTACATCGTATTGGTCGTACAGGACGTAATGGCGCATCTGGTGTAGCACTTACGCTTTTTGATGAGAAGGTAGAAAGGTCCCGCTTGCGGGCTATAGAGCGCTTGATTCATATGAAATTGGTGGCTGAGGCTGTTCCAGAACAATTTGCAGCGTTTCCAGAAAAGCCAATTGTACGAGAAAGTAAAGAAAAAGAAAACGATAAGGAACGCCGTTTTAAAAAATCTAAACGTCAAAAACAGTTTTTAGGTCGAAAAGATGATGCTGCACAGTTGCAACGAAAGAATTCTTCACCTCAAAATGAGAGGCATCAAAAAGCAAAAGCGGTAGTAAAGCGTGCAAAGACTTTTCGTTTTCGGAAATCAGTTAAGAAGGCTGCTTAGATAAAGTCTTGAAAAAAGATCATGTACAGGAGATCTTTTACTTTTGTTGATTTATTCTCAATTGAAAAGAGTTAAAAGTAAGAAGATCCTTCAGAGGTTTTCATTTTTTAGAAATGAAAACTTCTAACTTTTTGGATTTATTAAAAATCTTTATTGTAGAGGCAATTATTTATTTGCTTTATTCCCATTTTTTTAAATGGGAATAAAAGTAGATTTTATTTATATAAAATTATTTTTATAAAGGATGTGTTTTATCTTTAATGATAACTTTTAATTTTAAAAATTGATGTCTAATAATAACTCATTGTTTTATATATTTAATAATTCACTATATCGTATTTTTTTCATTTTTAAGTTATTTATGCGGATCAATCAAAAGTATTCGCTTGCACGTTATGTGTGAAGTTGTCATATAGATAATCATTTGAAAAATAAATAAAATAATTTTTATAAACTCTTTCCAAGGCAATGGGGGATTGCTGAGATTGAGAGTTGGAAAATAGTACGATGGTATGGCTTTTATTATAAATAAAGATGGGGCTGATCAATCGATTTCATTTTATACCATTTACGGGGGTGTCATTGTGAAAGAGTCTTGGGGGATTTAAGAGATATCTCTTTAAAAAAGCATGTGACTGCATAATACAATAGCGAGAATGTCATGATTTCTGAAGGCTTTCTCAAGATTCTTAACAATTTAGCTCGTTATCTTGGTTTTTACTGTAAAACTATTATTTGGGGGGCTATAAAGCCTATAAGATTTTATGTATTAAATGTTTTATGACAGTGTGGTGAACAAGGCAAGGTTGTTTGTAAAGCGTTGAAGTGGCTAGCAAGGAGGCGACCTATTAGATAAGACGTTGGAGTGTTTACAGACTTGTTTTATGTTTTTTGCTTTTAGGATGGGGAGGAGGTTATGTGGGGTGTATGGAGATAATATATGACCTTGATTATTGTTTCTTCCATTTTTCAAAATGATTGCTTCATGAGCAGGTTTTTAAGTTTAATTTCTTTATTGAGTATAAATCATTCTTTCTTTGGAAAAAAAATATGAGACAGTTTCATTGCTGATGGAGCTTAATAATTCATCTTTGATGAAAGAAATCGTAATTTATAATTTATAATGTGCAAATAATTGCAGTGCCCTCTTATAGAGGTGCGGTGGTTTGAGAAAAGTAATCTTATTTGTGCTATTTTAAAATGAATCAATAGTTTTTTGCGTTCATTGCAAAAAAACACATCCCGTAGGATATTGCGTTTCTATTTTATTGCAAAAATTCTATTACCTCACTTTTATTAACGAATCCCTCATGTCTAAAAGCTTGAGAAAAAACAATAAACTACGTGGAATAAAAAAAGAAGTGGCTCCCCGGGCCGGATTCGAACCAGCGACCAACCGGTTAACAGCCGGTTGCTCTACCGCTGAGCTACCGGGGAATGGTGCCCAATCATCTCTTTGAAAAGGCTATAGCAAAGCAATACTGATTTGCAAAGAATAAAATTACTTTTTTTTAAAAAATATGATAAATTGTGTAATAAGAGGAAAAAAGGCGAGAGAATATTTCTACACCTTGACGGATGCGTTGCCTTCCCTTATTGAAACCTTTATGTTTGTTGACGAGGCCTCGTGGCGGAATGGTTACGCAGAGGACTGCAAATCCTTGTATCCCGGTTCGATTCCGGGCGAGGCCTCCAGCCGATTTTAAACGAAACGGCTTTTAGGGGAGATGAGGTATAGGAAAATAGATTATTTCCCTCTATTCTTGTGAAGACACTTTTGTATGAGAGATTATACAGTTAAAATCTAATTGTTGACTGTAGCATCCTTTTTTCTAACACCCATAGTTTAAGAGATCTTCGTCCCTTGTTGTCGTTGTTTTGTTTGTTTTTTGTAGGTTAGGAGAAAATATTCGTTATGGTTGCAGATTTTGCTGAGCTTCGTCGCAAAATGGTTGACAATCAAATTCGTACAGTCGATGTAACGGATTTATCAGTTCTTGAAGCCTTTTTAACGGTATCTCGTGAAGATTTTGTATCGGAAGATATGAAAGTATTAAGTTATCTTGATACTGATATTGTTCTATGTCCAGTGCAAGATGGGGTTTCTGCACGCTATTTGATGAAACCTGCGTCTCTAGCGAAATTACTACAGCTTGCCGCTGTAAAATCATCAGATGTTGTTTTAGATATTGGTGCAAATAGTGGTTATTGTGCAGCGTTGCTTGCAAAACTTGCAGGGTCTGTGATTGCGCTGGAAAGTGATAAATCTCTCTTTGAACGTGCTCTTGAAGCTTTAGAACGTAATCAATGTGATAATGTGGTTGTCGTTCATGGTCCATTAGAGCAAGGATATGCCGTTGAGGGACCTTATGATGTGATTTTCATTGAGGGATCTGTTGATTTTATTCCTCAAGGTATCTTTGATCAAATGAAAGACTGTGGACGTCTTGTTGTGGTTGAAGGGCATGGAAATGCTGCTGTTGCACAAATCTATATAAAAGAAGATGGGATCATCTCGGCTCGTCGTGCTTTTAACCTCGCTGTAAAGCCTCTTCCTTGTTTTTTCAAAACACCTGGTTTTGTGTTTTAGTGCTTGTTTGTTTTGTGAATAAAAGATAATTTTGTAATTTATTTGGGGTTTGTTATTGTGTGTATTATGTTTAGAGTAAACAAGAAGTTTCAGGCGTGTTTATTGCTGGTGCTGAGTGTTTTTCTATCAGAGGCTGTTTGTGCTGAAACATTGATGGATGCCTTTTCTAAGGCTTATAAATATAATGCTAAGTTGAATAGTGAACGTGCAGCTGTGCGTATATCCAGTGATGATGTTGTCATTGCGCGATCGGGGCTATTGCCACAAGTTGAGGGGGTTGGGAACTATGGGCGCAATAAGTCTTTTACAGGTCCTTATGTCACTTCTGGATCTATAGGAGTGAGATTAAATCAAAGATTATTTGATGGTTTTATCACGCAAAATATCTTTTCTTCAGCTCAAGTTAAGTTGCAGGCTCAGCGTGAATATCTTCGTAATGTTGAACAAAATACGTTTCTGGAGGCGGTGACCGCTTATGCTAATGTCTATCACGCACGTCGTGTTGCCGATCTTCGGAGAGAAAATTTGGCAGCTCTTGAGGAGCAAGTTCGTTCCAATAAAGCAAAATTTGATGTGGGTGAAGGAGGGCATGTTGATCTTGCTCAAGCTCAAGCTGCACGTTCCGTGGCGGTTTCAGAGCTGAGTCTTGCTCGTGCTGATGTAAAAGCAGCAGAGGCAGTGTATCGACAAGTTATTGGTTCTGATCCTGAAAAGTTAAAACGCCCACCTGTAGCCAAAGATTTTCCCGTCAACCTTGATATGGCTTACCAAGTGAGCGTTGTGATGCATCCAGCAATCCTTTATGCTAAATATTTAGTCGATGCGAGTGCTTATAATGTAAAGGCGAAAGAAGGGGCATTGCTCCCTAAAGTTGATTTTTCTGCAACCGCATCTTATAATCGAATCTACAGTGGGGTTGGAGAAGATGGCGTTTCTAAATCGATAGGGTTGTCAGTAAGTGTCCCAATCTTTGAAGGAGGGCGTACGTCTGCGCAAATTCGCCAATCAAGGGAACAGCTTGGACAGGCCCAGCTTCAACTCGATTTGGCGCATAGTAATACGCGACAAGCACTTACTTCTGCTTGGTTTCAGTTGGAGGGCGCTCGCTCATCTGTTATTGCTTACCGTGAAAGTGTTCGTGCTGCTGAAATTGCTCTGAAAGGTCGTGTTCAAGAAAATCGTGTAGGGCAAGCAACGACGCTGGATGTTTTAAATTCTCGTACTCTATTGATTAATGCTCAGATTGCGCTTGCAATGGCAGAGCGTAATGCTGTTGTGGCGAGCTATAGTGTTCAATCTTCTATTGGTAAATTGACTGCAAGTTATTTAGGTTTAAAAACAATTAAATATATCCGATAATACATAAAAGTATCTCTTTGAATCTTATTAAATTATTTTAGTTTTTAAAAGATTAGTAAATCAACAGTTGAATATGTTGAAAGATATTGCGGCGAGATATTATTTTTATAAGTGTAGAAAACTGTGTGTAGCGCCCTCTTTATGACAAGCATATTTGAAAATATCGTAGGAGGCATGTTGATCTTATAATTCTTTTGCATACACTGAAAATATGATTCTATTTGTTGTTGCGTCTTTGAGAGGTTGTAAAGTATGGTACAGAGTTCAAGCGTGTTACGTGAGCCAAGTATGGATGAAATTTTAACATCTATTCGTGAAATAATCGAAGAAAATGCGGTTCAATCTGATCACTTTTTAAATGAAGATGTTGCAGTGAATGCTTCAGAAGTGGCATCCGAGGGTATTTATGATACAACCTTATCGGTTGATGATGCTATGAAAGCTTTAGCTGATCGTATTGGTCTTTCTTCTGAAAATCAAGGAGGGAAGATAACGCAAGAGAAAGAGGATATAGAGGCAGAAAATAATACAGTTGGTATGGATATGCAAAAGATGAAGCTTTCTTCTGAAGAACGGAATTCTGTTTATAAAGCAAAAGAATATGAAGATGAGATAAGGAAATCACAGTCAGACGCTGGAAGGGATGGTCATGTGGAATTGTCTGCATATTGTATTTCTTCTGCAGAAAAGATTGCAAAGGATGTGTTGCGTCCTGCTATAGCAGAATGGTTACAGTCTAAATTGCCTATTTTGCTGGAAGATATTTTGCGTGAAGAGATTGTGAAGGCGATTAAAAAATCGTCTTAATTATTTTTTATATTATTTTTATGTTTTTCATTTTATGGGGATTTTGTTTGCGATTTTGCGAGCTCTCTAGTGAATGGCTGAGATTCACGAGATTCTGATCAGGTTTTGATCATATATTGTGTTTTTCAGCGGCATTATGGATGGATAGAATGTTAGAAAAAAACTATGATGCTGCCTCTATAGAGCAACGGGTTGCAAAGAGATGGGAGATGCGTGGGGCTTTTAAAGCGGGAGCTGGTTCTAAAAGCGGTGCAGAACCTTTTTGCGTTATGCTTCCTCCTCCTAATGTTACGGGCTCACTTCATATGGGGCATGCGCTCAATACGACAATTCAAGATATAATAGTTAGATTTCAGCGGATGCGTGGCAGAAATGTGTTGTGGCAGCCTGGTATGGATCATGCTGGGATTGCTACGCAAATGGTAGTGGAGCGTCAACTTGCAGAACGCCAAGAGCCAACGCGTCAAGAAATGGGGAGAGAAAAGTTTATTGAGCGTATTTGGGAATGGCGTTATGAAACTGGAGGCGTTATTGCAAACCAGTTGCGTCGCCTTGGGGTTTCATGTGATTGGTCGCGTGAGCGGTTTACAATGGATGAGGGGGTGTCGCAGGCGGTTCATGAAGTCTTTGTCACGCTTTATAAGCAAGGGTTGATATATAGGGATAAGCGCCTCGTCAATTGGGACCCTAAATTTTTGACAGCTATTTCAGATCTTGAAGTTGAGCAAAAAGAAGTTCAAGGATATTTGTGGCACTTTAGATATCCACTTGAAGGTAAAATTTTTGATCCAAATGATGCGACAACTTTTATAACAGTGGCAACAACACGACCAGAAACAATGCTTGGTGATACAGGAATTGCTGTTAATCCTGAAGATGAGCGTTATAAAAATCTTATCGGTAAAAATGCTCTTTTGCCGCTTGTTGGTCGTAGGTTATTAATTGTTGGTGATAGCCATGCTGATCCTGAAGCTGGAAGTGGTGCTGTAAAAATCACACCAGCTCATGACTTTAATGACTTTGAAGTAGGACAGCGTAATCATTTACGCTTGATCAATATTTTTACCCAGCAAGCCGAGATTTTTCTTCGTAAAAATGAAGCATTTTTCGATGGTTTGATTTTATCAGATGAATTAAAAATGTTAGTAGAAAATCTCGATAAATCTGATCGTTTTGTTGCTCGCCAGAAGATTGTTTCTTTGATGGAAGAACAGGGATATTTAGCTTCTGTTGATGATCATACCCATATGGTTCCTCATGGAGATCGCAGTGGTGTCCCTATTGAGCCTTTTTTGACAGATCAATGGTATGTTCATGCTGCTGAATTAGCAAAGCCAGCGATAGAGGCTGTTCAACAAGGCAAAACGCAGTTCGTTCCCGATAACTGGAAAAAGACGTACTTCAATTGGATGGAAAATATTCAACCTTGGTGCATTTCTCGCCAATTATGGTGGGGACATCAGATTCCTGCTTGGTATGGTCCTGATGGAACGGTTTTTGTTGAAAAAAGTGAAAAAGAGGCTTTAGATTCAGCTTTTGCTCATTATGGTGAGGTTGTTGAATTAATCCGTGATCCGGATGTTTTAGATACTTGGTTTTCATCAGCTCTTTGGCCTTTTTCAACATTAGGATGGCCAAATAAAACGACTGAATTATCTACTTTTTACCCAACATCTTTATCTGTGACAGGATTTGATATTATTTTTTTCTGGGTTGCTCGTATGATGATGATGGGACTTCACTTTATGGGTGACGTTCCTTTCCCAACGGTTTATGTGCATGCTCTTGTACGGGATCAAAAGGGTGCAAAGATGTCAAAATCAAAGGGAAATATTATTGATCCCTTAGAGCTTATTGATCAATATAGTGCTGATGCACTTCGGTTTACTTTAGCTATTATGGCAGCACAAGGTCGTGATGTAAAACTTGATGTTTCCCGTATTGCTGGTTATCGTAATTTTGCTACGAAATTGTGGAATGCTACCCGATTTGCACAGATGAATGGTGTGAAGCATGATCCAGCTTTTAAACCAGAACAAGCAAAATTGGCGCTTAATCGTTGGATTTTAACAGAGTTATCTAAAACAATTTCAGCGGTTACGACTGGTATTGAACACTATAAATTTAATGAGTCAGCTGCTACTCTTTACCGTTTCATTTGGAATACATTATGTGATTGGTATTTGGAGCTTCTCAAACCTATTTTTCAGGGGGAAAATGAAGATGCTAAAAATGAGGCTCAAGCTTGTACTGCTTGGGTTTTAGATGAAGTTTATAAACTTCTTCATCCTTTTATGCCTTATATGACGGAAGAGTTGTGGTCTCTTACAGAAACGCAAGCCATCAAGCGTGAGGATATGCTCGCATTGACAAAATGGCCAGAGGAAACATTGATAGATGAAGAAGCTGCTGATGATATTAATTGGCTTATTGATGTCGTCACGGGGATTCGGTCTGTACGTTTTGAAATGAATATTCCAGTAGCGACACAAGCATCTCTTGTTGTTGTCGAAGGAGGGGAAGTAACGCGAGAGCGTGTGAAGCGTTATGATGCACTTCTTAAAAAATTAGCGCGTATTGAAGTTATTGATTTCTCTGATAAAGTTCCGGAAGTATCGGCACAAATGATTTTGGGAGAGGCTGTTTTTTGTTTACCATTAGGACAGTTGATTGATTTGGAGGCTGAACGTGTTCGTTTGAGGAAGGATGTCAGTAAAATTGAACAAGATATTGAAAAAATATCGCTTAAGTTAAACAACCCCCAATTTATAGCAAATGCAAAAGCAGAAATTGTTGAGCGTGAGCGGAACAGGGTTGTAGAACTGCGTGCAGCGCAGAAAAAAATATTTGTTGCTTTAGAGCGGTTAGATTGATTTCAACTTTTTCTTTTGTTAGTTTTTCATGAACGATCATAAAATCTCTACTGAAATCCATTGTTTTATGTTTATCATTAAAGAGACATCTTTTAAGGCATCCAAGCCTATTCCACGACGTAGATCATGAGTGGTATAACGGTAAATCCATTGAGCTTCCCTTCTTTATGCTTGTGAAGTAACAAGCGCCGGGGGGGCACCATTCTGTCCAATATCCGGACAACCCTTAGCTCAAACCGTTCGTAAGAGGCATTTTTAGTTCTTTCTTACACAGAGTTTTTATCCACATAGCTCTCTCTGCTTGTAATGTGCAAGCGGATGGTTTTGATTGATTTAACATGGAACAGGTTTGGAATGAGAGAATCTTACGATATTCGAGGTCCTCATTCAATATGCAAAAAGGTAAATTATCATTATAAATCAAAACATTGTTTTATTTCTGTAAAATATCATCATTTAGAGTAGCAATATAAGGCATGTAAAATTACACATGTGGTATTTTTTTGTATGTAGTGGTGAGTATTCTGAGGTAGAACTTGTGTGTAAAGTATGAAGTAACCCCATGTGAAATGATGTCAGGTGCAATCCGTTAAACAAAAAGCTTGTATTGTTTATAGATTGACGGAGACAAAAAACTTCATCTTTAAGGTGGTAAGGCAGTCGTGAAGTTATAAGTTAACTATCATCATTATATTTATCCATCTTTCGTATTGTTTTTTATATTTAAACGCTTACCATTCATCATGTATTCTCTTCATTCTCAAGTTGCTGTTTAATGTACGTTATTTTATTGAACGATTTTTACTCATACGTATAAAATTTTAAGATCGATAAAGCTTAGAATGTTAAAGGATGTGTTACAAAATATAGAATGATGATTTATATTTAAAAATCAATTTGTTGTATATAAAAATGGATACTTAATTTTATCGAACATTTTGGATGATTTTTATCTATTTGTCTTTTCTTTTAAAATTTTTACTTTAAAATCACGTATGCTTCTTACTAAGAAAAAGAGTTTAAATATCTACAAAGAAATTTGTAACAGATATAATCATTAAAATTGAGATAGGGGGGGAAATGGTTAATAGGTTTCAGATATGGAAAAAAGTCACGATTGTTGTGATTTTAGGGGGATTCTTTTCGACTGTTTATGTAATAGATGTCAATAGCTTGCAAGAAGCGAATGATGGTTCGTTTTATTTTTTTAAACGTGGCATGTCTGCTTATAAAAATGGGCATATAAATCAGGCTATTGCAGCATTACGTTGTGCAGCTAAGAGAGGTCATATTGGTGCGAATTGGAAACTTGGCTCTATCTATGCAAACGGTGATGGTGTCCCTAAAAATGATTATAAGGCATATAATTTTTTTGCATATATTGTTGAAAAAGGTGCTGATCTTGGTTCAGAGGATGAAAGTTATGTTTCTGATGCATTGGTTAAACTTGCGAGATATATAAAAAAAGGTATTCCTCAATCACCTGTGAAACCTGATCCTTCTTATGCTGCTCATCTTTATATGCAGGCTGCGGTAAACTATGGAAATCCTAAAGCTCAGTATCATTTAGGAAAAATATTTTTAAAGGGAGAGGGAAGGGAGAAGAATCTTATACAAGCAGCACGATGGTTTCAACTTTCAGCAAAAAAAGGAAATCCTTCTGCCCAAGCAATGCTTGGAAATATACTGCTTCAAGAAGGAAAAATTGTCCGTGGGGCAGCAATGTTAACTGCTGCCTATGAAAAAGCTAACGTAAAAGACAAAAATTGGATTCATCCTTTGCAAGAACAGGCTTTTGCTCTTTGTAATGAATCTGAGAGACGTACAGCAATTTCACTGGTTGCTGAGATTTTAAAGAATAACAGTTTTTAAACATCTGATTGTAATATTTTTACATTCTTTCATCTTATATTAAACTCTGTTTTCTTGTATACAAGTTCATAGTAAAGATAGCTTTTTTGATAATCTAATGGCTAATGACTTAGGATTTTAGACAAAAATTCTTGCGTTCTCGGTTTTCTTGCTTGCGGATCAGAAAAAAACTCTTTAGATGAGCAGTCTTCAAGAATTGTTCCTTGATCTATGAAAATAACACGCTCAGAGACTTTTTGTGCAAATCCCATTTCATGGGTTACACAAATCATCGTCATACCTTCTTCTGCTAAGCTAATCATGACATCGAGTACTTCACCTACCATTTCAGGATCTAGAGCAGATGTTGGTTCATCAAAAAGCATGACAAGTGGATCCATAGTTAAGGCACGTGCAATAGCAACACGTTGTTGTTGCCCTCCAGAAAGTTGACCAGGATATTTATCTTTGTGTTCAATGAGGCCAACGCGTTCAAGATATAACAATCCACGTTCAAGTGCTTCTTTTTTGCTTCGTTTTAGGACTTTGATTTGTGCAATTGTCAAATTTTCTGTGACAGATAAATGGGGGAAAAGCTCGAAGTGTTGAAACACCATTCCTACTTGACTTCGCAATTTAGGCAGATTCGTTTTTTTTGAATGAACAGGTATTCCATTAATCCAAATTTCACCTTTTTGAAAAGGGACGAGAGCGTTAATAGTTTTAATGAGTGTTGACTTTCCTGAGCCTGATGGACCACAAACGACAACGACTTCTCCTTTATTAATGTTGGTTGTACAGTTTTTAAGGACTTTAATTTCGCCATACCAATTAGAAACATTTTTTATTTCGATCATATGAGTAGACATTTTTTTTCCTGTTAGCGAATAATGGATACTTTTTTTTGTAAATACAAAACTATTTGTGACAGTGTAAAACAGATAACAAAATAGAAAATAGCTGCTAAGATATAAGCTTCTTGCTTTACACCAAAATTATTAGCAGCAATATCAAAACCATTCAAAAGGCTATGACCACTGATGGCATAAACAAGGGTTGTATCCTGAAAAAGGATAATAACTTGTGTTAAAAAGACTGGAAGCATATCTCTAAAGGCTTGAGGAAGAATGACAATGTACATACTTTGCCAATATGTCATTCCAAGAGCTTGTCCTGCATATTTTTGTCCTTGCGGAACTGAATTGATTCCAGCACGCATAATCTCAGCAAAATAAGCCGTTTCAAATGCGGTAAAGGTAATGAGTGCTGATTTATTTGCACCAATGGATATACCGGTTAAAAAAGGCAGAAGCACGAAAAACCATAAGATAACCATCACAAGTGGTATTGAACGCATAGCTGTTATGTAACTGATTGCAAACCAAGAAAGAAGTTTTATGGAAGAAAGGCGCATCATTGCTAAAAGCGTACCGAAAACAAACCCCAATACCGTTGCAAAAAGAGTTAGAAAAACGCTAAAGAGTAAACCTGATAAAATGTAAGAACGAAATACATCAAAGGTAAAAAAGGAAAAATCAAAGTCGGAAAAATTGAAAAGAGAATAAAGTCCAAACTGAGAGCTTATGAAATTTATCATATTCAATTTCCCTTTGTTTGAAAATTAGGAATTTTGAGTATTTGTTCAATGACTGTCATCACAATGAATACGAATAAAGCTATTAGAATATAAAGAGCCGTAACAAGTAAATAATTTTCGTAAACATGGCTTACCTCTTCAATTGCTTGGTATTGAAATTGCATGAGCTCATTTATTGAAACGGCGAATGCTATAGACGAATTTTTCACAATCCCCATTGCTTCTGAAGTAAGAGGTGGCATAATTGCACGTATAGCACGTGGTAGTATAATATAGCGATAACTTTGATAAGTTGTAAACCCCATTGCCATAGCAGCATAGCGTTGTCCAGAAGGAATCGCTTCAATGCCTGAACGAACCTGTTCAGCAATGCGTGCAGATGTAAAGAATCCCAATGCGCATGTTATTAAGAGAATGGGGGAAAATTTCATCGCTGGTGGATAAATCTTCGGAACAACAAAATACCACAAAAACACTTGTACAAGGAGGGGAATATTACGCATAATCTCTACCCAAATAGTACCGATAGTGCGAAATATATAATTGATTATGGATGTTTTGGGTAAAGTGCGCATTGTTCCTATAACAACACCACACAATACAGCTAATATAAGTGAAGTGATAGACAATATAACCGTATTTTTAAAGCCATCGAGAAGTGTATCTAAATAGGTATGGCTCACGCCGGGAGTTCCCAAGCATCCTGTTACCAATGTTTGAGTAAGGTCATCTCTACAAAGGAAAGAAAAGTCCATTAATTGATATTCCCTCAAATTAGTCATTCACAAATAGGACAATAAACCACGCGCATCTACATAGTCCAGATTTATTAAAAAGTGAATTAAAATATAAACCACACTCAATTTCAAAAGAGTGTGGTTCTTCTTTATTAAATTCTATAAATCTTTTTCTGCGTAGCTTTCTCGAGGCTTATTATTTGGGTGATCCCAAGCATATCTTGTTTGTTTTGACAAGGGAAGGTTCATAACAGTGTTAGCAGGTGGGATCGGTTTCATAAACCACTTATTATAAAGCTTTTCCAGTGATTCATCTTTAATCTGACGTACGATACTATCGTTGATTGTTTGTTCAAATTTTTTGTCATTTAATCTGAGCATACAGGCAATAGGTTCGACTGAAAGTACAGTATCAAGAATGACATAATCAGATGGATTCTTTGATTTAGCAATATGTCCAGCAAGAATTGAAGCGTCCATGACAAAAGCATCTGCCTTACCAGATTCTAATAATAAAAAACTATCTCCGTGATCTTTCCCCTTTAAAACTTTAAACTGAATGTTTTTTGCACGTTTATTTTTACGAATAAGTTGAACAGATGTTGTACCGGTGGTCGTTGCAACTGTTTTTCCATTTAAATCCTCAAGAGATTTAATGTTAGAGTTTTTCTTTACAGCAATCCGAACCTCTTCAATGTATGTCGTATAAGCAAATGCTGCTTCTTTACTGCGGGAAATATCATGTGTTGTTGAGCCGCACTCAAAATCATAGGTTTTATTTTTTAAGAGAGGAATTCTATTTTGAGAAGTGATGGGAAGATAATGAATTTTAATTGGTTTACCAATTTTTTTTGAGATATCATCAATGATCCGTTCTGCCATTTCTGTATGAAAACCTACATATTTATTATTACCAAGGGCGTAGGCTAAACCAGATGATTCACGGACACCTAAAGTAATTTCCCCTGTTCGTTTTATTTTTTCAAGAGTATCATGTTCAGCATGCGCGAAACTTGAGAATCCAATGGCCGTTGCTGCAATAAGCATTAATAATGATTTCTTCATTTATGTCCTCCATTCATTTATTTTTATTTTATTTGCTTAAGATATACTGTTTATATGCTGTAGCATAGTTATTATTTTTGAGTGGAATTTTTTTGTTGTCTCATGAAATGAGGATTTTACTTTCTTAATTGATATTAAGGTGAATCCAAACAGGAACGTGGTCGGATGGTTTTTGATATCCCCTTACTTCTGTTTGGCTATGAGCGCAAATTAATTGATCAACAGCTTCTGGTGATAATAATAAATGATCAATGCGAATCCCATTATTCTTAGGCCAGGCACCTGCCTGAAAATCCCAAAAACTGAAGGAGGGAGTATCGGTGACATTCCGGATAGCATCGTAAAGACCTAAATGAAGAATACGTTGGAATGCTTTTCTTGTTTCTTGAAGAAATAAGGCATCTTGATACCATTCTTGAGGTTTTTTTGCATCTAATGGAGTGGGGATGACATTATAATCACCTGCTAGAATAAGAGGTTCTTCATACGTAAGTAATGATTTTGCATGTGTATATAATCTTTCCATCCATTCTATCTTATAGGAATATTTTTCACTCTCAATAGGATTCCCATTTGGCAAATAGAGAGATGCAACACGAACAACACCTTTGTTTGTTGAATAAACAGCTTCAATGTAACGTGTTTGTTTATCATTATCATTGCCTGGTAATCGACGGATCACTTCATCTGGTGTTTTTTTAGAGAGAATCGCAACGCCATTAAAACTTTTTTGTCCGTGTGTTTCTATATGGTAACCTAAACTTTCAATTGCATCGCGTGGAAAATTTTCATCGATACTTTTAATTTCCTGTAAACAGACTATGTCCGGCTGGCTTTGCTGCAGCCATTGACATAATGTTTCATGTCGTGCTTTTATCCCGGCAATATTCCACGTTGCTATTTTCATGGCGCTCATCATTAGATATCCAATATGCAATTCAATTTACTGCATGTATGTTTTACTACAGTCACATCGCTACTTTTTTATTTATAGGGGATATTACTATGGTAAATTGATTTATCAAGAGTAGCAATAAAAGCAAATTTAAAGTTTTAAAATTTAATTTATTTTCATTTTTAAAAACTTTCTGCTGTTTAGTTCTTGACGAATGTACGTGTTCTCGCTATTAGAGATGGACATAACCGATGTGAATGTAATCAGACGTTTTGGATATGAACCGGAAGATTATTCACAGGTGTTAAGAAGATTAAAAGCAAATGCTAGTGCAAAAGGCTATTGCCTTCTCTGCTTATGGTCGGGTAAACTGTTTTTTTGCAGGTGTGCCCGATTTTGTGTGTAGACTTAGATATCTGTTCCGATTCTGTTGGGGTAGATAGAAATAAAAATAGAAAAGCCCGATTGGGTGAGACGAATGTAGATCGAAAAGAGGAAGGTTACATGCCTACCGTAAACCAGTTGATTCGCAAGCCGCGTGTGGCGCCAGTTAAACGTAATAAGGTTCCTGCTCTGCAGTCGAATCCGCAGAAGCGTGGTGTTTGTACGCGTGTTTATACAACAACACCGAAGAAACCTAATTCTGCTCTTCGTAAAGTTGCTAAAATTCGCTTGACGAATGGATTTGAGGTAATTGGTTATATTCCTGGAGAGGGGCATAATCTTCAAGAGCACTCTGTTGTAATGATTCGTGGTGGTCGTGTGAAAGACTTGCCAGGAGTTCGTTATCACATTATTCGTGGTTTGCTTGATACGCAGGGTGTCAAGAATCGTAAACAGCGTCGTTCAAAGTATGGCGCGAAGCGTCCAAAATAATATTGAGAGACAAAGCCAATGTCCCGTCGTCATAGAGCAGAAAAGCGTGAGATTAATCCAGATCCAAAATTTGGTGATTTGGTTATTATGAAATTTATGAATGCCATTATGTTTGATGGTAAAAAATCAGTTGCAGAGCGTATTGTTTATGGTGCGCTCGATTCTGTGGAAAAAAGAGTAAAAACAGATCCTGTGGCTCTATTTCATCGAGCTTTAGAGAATGTTGCTCCTCATATTGAGGTTCGTTCACGCCGTGTTGGTGGCGCTACTTATCAAGTTCCGATTGATGTTCGTCCTGATCGTCGTCAGGCTCTTGCTATTCGTTGGTTGATTGCGGCGGCACGTGGTCGAAATGAAACGACGATGGTTGAGCGTTTATCTGGTGAATTGATGGATGCGGCTAATAATCGTGGTTCTGCCGTGAAAAAGCGTGAAGATGTTCATCGTATGGCTGAAGCTAATCGTGCTTTTTCTCACTATCGCTGGTAGAAGTTTTAAACTAAGGCAAATATAATGGCTCGCGAATATAAAATTGAAGATTATCGTAATTTTGGTATTATGGCGCATATTGATGCTGGTAAAACTACGATGACTGAACGTATTCTGTTCTATACCGGTAAGAATCATAAAATTGGCGAGACCCATGATGGCGCTTCTACAATGGATTGGATGGAGCAGGAGCAGGAGCGTGGTATTACGATTACGTCTGCTGCAACAACGACATTTTGGGAAGGGAAAGACGGTCGGAAGCGTCGCTTTAATATTATTGATACGCCAGGGCACGTTGATTTTACGATTGAAGTTGAGCGCTCTTTGCGTGTTCTTGATGGTGCAATAGCCTTGTTGGATGCAAATGCTGGTGTGGAGCCTCAAACGGAAACTGTTTGGCGGCAAGCTGAGAAGTATCGCGTGCCTCGTATGGTTTTTGTTAATAAAATGGACAAAATAGGAGCTGATTTCTATCGTAGTGTGGAGATGGTTGGTTCTCGGTTGGGTGCTAAGGCGCTTGTTTTGCAGTTGCCGATTGGTGCTGAAAATGATTTTGAAGGTGTTGTTGATCTTGTAGAAATGAAGGCTTTAAAGTGGGATGGCTCTATTGGTGCCTCGGCGGTAATAAGTGAAATTCCCTCTGATTTAAAGGAAAAAGCTGCAGAATATCGCGAGAAATTGATTGAGATGGCTGTGGAGGTTGATGAAGCTGCGACAGAGGCTTATTTGGAAGGTGTTATGCCAACCAACGAGCAGCTTGTTTCTCTCATTCGTAGGGGAACGGTAGAAGTTCAGTTTCATCCGGTTTTTTGTGGTACGGCTTTTAAAAACAAGGGGGTGCAGCCACTTTTGGATGCTGTTATTTCCTATCTTCCTTCTCCAATTGATATTCCGGCGATTAAGGGTATTGATGTAAAGACTGAGGCTGAGACGACACGCGAATCTTCTGATGATGCTCCGCTATCTATGCTTGCTTTTAAAATTATGAATGATCCTTTTGTTGGTTCATTGACGTTCTGTCGTATTTACTCAGGTAAAGTTCAGAAAGGTATTTCTCTTGAGAATACTGTGAAAAAGAAAAAAGAGCGTTTGGGGCGTATGCTTCAAATGCATTCAAATTCTCGTGAGGATATTGAAGAAGCATTTGCTGGTGATATTGTTGCTCTTGCAGGACTTAAGGAGACGACAACAGGGGATACTCTTTGTGATCCTTTGAAGCCTGTTATTTTGGAGAGGATGGAATTTCCAGAGCCTGTTATTGAGATTGCAATTGAACCGAAAACAAAAGCAGATCAAGAAAAAATGGGTATTGCTCTTAACCGTCTAGCAGCCGAAGATCCTTCATTCCGTGTTAAATCAGATGAGGAATCTGGTCAGACTATTATAGCTGGAATGGGTGAGCTTCATCTTGATATTATTGTTGACCGTATGCGGCGTGAGTTTAAGGTTGAAGCAAATGTTGGGCAACCTCAAGTTGCTTATCGTGAGTCAATTACTAAAATGGCGGAAATTGATTATACGCATAAGAAACAATCGGGTGGTGCCGGTCAGTTTGCTCGTGTGAAAATTGTTTTTGAACCTCATGATGGTGATGACTTTATTTTTGAGTCAAAGATTGTGGGTGGTGCTGTTCCTAAAGAATATATTCCCGGTGTCCAAAAAGGGATTGAGAGTGTTATGGGGTCAGGTCCTCTTGCGGGCTTTCCTATGCTTGGTGTAAAAGCGACTCTCATTGATGGTGGCTATCACGATGTTGATTCTTCGGTTTTGGCTTTTGAGATTGCTGCTCGTGCGGCTTTTCGTGATGGGGCAAAGAAGGCTGGTGCACAGCTTCTTGAGCCGATCATGAAGGTGGAAGTTGTTACACCAGATGATTATGTTGGTGATGTTATTGGTGATCTCAATTCTCGTCGGGGACAGATTTCAGGAACTGAAGCGCGCGGTATTGCAACGGTTGTGAATGCAATGGTTCCTTTGGCAAATATGTTTGGTTATGTAAATACTCTTCGCTCTATGAGTCAGGGGCGTGCGCAGTATACAATGCAGTTTGATCATTACGAGCCTGTACCTTCGGCTGTTGCTTTGGATATTCAAAAGAAATACGCGTAATTTCAGGTTGGTAATTAATTTTTAACTTAGTCCTTGGCTTGGACGGAAAATGGAGAGCTCAAATGGCGAAGAGCAAGTTTGAACGAACAAAACCGCATGTTAATATTGGTACGATTGGTCACGTTGATCATGGGAAGA
>NZ_JBHIQZ010000018.1:0-25388 GCF_042196865.1 Bartonella sp. AC130YNZD | reverse complement strand
ACGATTCGCAATTGGGTGCTTCAAGGGGAGTTTCCGCAACCCTATAAGCTAGGAAGAGCAGTGAGATGGAGAAAAAAAGAGATTCTAGCTTTTACTCCAAAGAAAAATAGGGAACAAATAACAACAAATTAAGTAAAATTGTATAAACCACAAGAGGTGGACTAAAAGGTGGTCTAAAAAATAGAAAATCAAATAAAAAATTATATATTTCAATATGTTAAAGAGAAAAAATGGTGCCCAGACGCGGATTCGAACCACGGACACGCGGATTTTCAGTCCGCTGCTCTACCAACTGAGCTATCTGGGCATGCTTCTAAAAAATATAAAGCGTTTGCGGTTATAACATTAAAATTTTCTCTGTCCAGTCATCAAAAGAAAAATAATTGATTTTTTAATAAGTTTATCTCCCTATTCTAGAGCGTTATCAATGAATCTTTATCATAAAATAAATTTGATAGGTATATTGGACACTTTAGTGTATTGTTATTAGAATGCTGTCTTATTGTGGTGATGATACGAAAAAAATTAAAAGAATCAATCGAGAAGCATGATTAAGAAAGATTTTTTATAAAGTTTCCGTGAATTTTAAGCATACGCAATAATAGACAATATTTTTGACTTTTTTCTAAAAAGATTATTGATTAGTCTTTATAATAATTTGTTTTTCTTTATAAAGAAAGAAAAACATCTAAAAGGGGAGAAATAATGATAATGTTACAAAAACCAAGTAATCGTCCCAATAATACTAATTTTTCTTCAGGTCCTTGTAGCAAACGGCCTGGTTGGACTCTTGATGTTCTTAAAAATGCATTAGTTGGGCGTTCGCATAGATCTAGAGAAGCAGAATTAAAACTTGCTGAAGTTGTTAATTTAACCCGTGAGATTCTTGAGGTTCCTTCTGATCATCGTATAGGAATTATGCCAGGATCAGATACCGGTGCTGTTGAGGCTGCTCTATGGTCCCTATTAGGTGAGCGTGGCATTGATATGGCAGCGTGGGAAAGTTTTGGGTTTGGGTGGAATAAAGATGTTGTCGAGCAATTAAAGCTTTCTGATGTGCGTCGTTTTGAAGCTCCTTATGGTGAAATACCAGATTTAACACAACTTGACTTTGATCGGGATGTTGTTTTTACATGGAATGGGACAACTTCTGGTGTGCGTATTCCTAATGCAGATTTCATTCCGCATAAGCGGGCTGGATTGACCATTTGTGATGCAACATCGGCAGCTTTTGCGCAATATCTTGATTTTTCAAAATTAGATGTTGTTACTTTTTCATGGCAGAAAGTTTTGGGAGGCGAGGCTGCACATGGTATGGTGATTTTAAGTCCTCGTGCTGTTGAGAGGCTTGAGAATCATGTTCCAGCTTGGCCTATGCCCCAACTTTTCTATATGACAAAAAATGGAAAATTGAACGAAGATATTTTTAAAGGAAAGATCATCAATACACCTTCTATGCTTTGTGTTGAGGATTTCCTTGATGGGTTGAAGTGGGCAAAATCTCTAGGAGGTGCAGCGGCATTAAGAGCACGGGTTGAGAAAAATTTTTCTGTACTTGATGCTTTTGTTCGCAAAACGCCATGGTTAGAATATTTGGCAAAAGATCCTGAAGTGCGTTCTAACACCGCTATTTGTTTAGATATTGTGGATCCAGTGATTACTGCTTTGGATACGGAAAAGCGAGTATCTTTTATAAAAGCGGTTGTGAAGCGTCTTGATGAGGAAGGGGTTGCTTATGATATCGGTTCGTATCGCGATGCTCCTCCTGGGCTTCGAATTTGGGCGGGTATAACAATTGAGGCTTCCGATCTTGAAATTTTAACACAATGGCTTGAGTGGGCGTTCCAAGTTGAAAAAGCACAGCTTTAAATAATTACTGGTGATTTTCACAGGGTGTTTTTAAACAGAAAAAGGATACGAAAGATTATGATGATTTTTCGTATCCTTGTATCAGACAAACAGCCTCTAAATATTACATGAATTGTAAAAGATTAAGAGGAGGAATAAATGCTCTGTCAGGTGTTGGATACGCACAAATTAAAATCTCTATTTTTTTACTTTTTGTAGCAAAAATGACAGATTTAAAATATTTTGGTATTTGCTTATCTTTATTATCATAAATTTGAAAATTTAATCACTTGAAGATTGAGAAAAATCTGAAATGAGGAGTCGCACTTGCTCTAAGGTTTCGTTATAAAGAAGTGTTTGTTTTTGAATGCTGGTTTTTTTGACCAAACACGACGGAGAAAGTTATGGCCAATGTAGTTGTTGTCGGTACACAATGGGGTGATGAAGGCAAAGGTAAAATTGTAGATTGGTTGTCTGAGCGAGCAGATATCGTGGTGAGATATCAGGGGGGGCATAATGCTGGCCATACATTGGTTGTTGATGGAGTCAGTTATAAATTATCACTTTTACCGTCTGGTTTAGTGCGTGGCAAGTTATCAATTATTGGTAATGGTGTTGTTGTTGACCCTCATCATTTTGTTGCAGAAGTAAAAAAACTATGTAATCAGGGTGTAAAAATCACACCAGAAATTTTGCGTATTGCTGAAAATGCTCCTCTGATTCTTTCGTTGCATCGTGATCTTGATGCAATTCGAGAAAGCGGTTTATCTGGTTTAAAGATTGGTACAACAAAGCGCGGTATTGGACCGGCTTATGAAGATAAGGTGGGACGTCGTGCTATCCGAGTGATGGATTTAGCAGAAAAAGATACACTTATGGCTAAGATTGAGCGGCTTTTGAGGCATCATAATGCTTTGCGTCGTGGGATGGGTGTTGCAGAGATTGATTCTCAAGCGCTTTATGATGAATTGATGCAAGTTGCGGATAAAATTTTGCCCTTTATGGATTGTACGTGGCGTCTTTTAGATGAAGGTTATCGAGGAGGGAAACACATTCTTTTTGAAGGTGCGCAAGGTGCTTTATTAGATAATGATTTTGGAACTTATCCTTATGTAACGTCATCTAATACAGTTTCTGGGCAAGCATGTATAGGTTCGGGGATGGGACCTGATGCAATTCATTATGTTTTGGGTATTGCAAAAGCTTATACTACACGCGTTGGAGAAGGGCCGTTCCCGACAGAGCAGATAAATGATATTGGTGAATTTCTGGGAATGCGTGGACATGAATTTGGTGTTGTAACGGGTCGAAAGCGTCGATGTGGTTGGTTTGATGCTGTCTTAGTACGTCAGATGGTAACAATTTGCGGTGTTCAAGGTATAGCATTGACAAAACTTGATGTTTTAGATGGTTTGGATGAAATAAAAATTTGTATTGGTTATGAGCTTGATGGTAAAAGGATTGATTATTTACCTTCTTCCATGGGAGCTCAGGATCGGGTGAAGCCTATTTATGCAACATTAGAAGGTTGGAAGAAAGAAACAGCACATGCATTGAGGTGGGAAGATTTACCAGTGCAGGCTATTAAATATATACGCTATATTGAAGAACTGATTAATACAAAAGTGGCTTTATTATCCACAAGTCCAGAGCGTGAAGATACTATTCTTATTACGGATCCCTTTGTTAATTGATTATTGTTTTTAGATTTCTATATATGTTCTCTGTTCATTTTTGTATCTTTTTACAAAAAAGTTTTTAAGAGCACGTAAGAGAAAGGTGCAAAATAGCATTGTTTATTTTTCATATTCATTTTACATTATGTTGTACCAATATTAAATGGCAACCAATTTAGAAGGCTAAAATAAAGTTTTTTGGCTTTACTATTGATTTTTTCTCAGTTTAAGAGAGATTATAGAGGAAATGGTAGATTTCGTTGGAATCTTAAAAAAGACAATTAATGCACAAAATAATATTACACCACAAGTGCGTAAGCGGATTTATAAGCGGGCTACCGAAACACTAGAACATCAATTTGTAACAGCAAAAATACCACAAGCAATAGCGGATGAACAAAGAAAGATTCTTCAAAGTTCTATTGCAACTGTTGAAGGAGAATATTTAGCAGTTGAAAAGAAACGGCTTTCTTCAGTTATTGGGTGGAATCCCACAAATATAAATGAAGATAAGAAAGTTACAAAAAAAACTATATTACCAAAGAATAATGAATTGTCAGAGGTAAACATAAAAAGAAAGCAGGATTTTGTTACACGTTCAAAGGATAACAAGGTATTTGTTGAGCTTTGTGTATCAGATATACCAGATGCAGAGCCTGTTAATATGGAGGCTGATGTGCCTTCTCAGCATGTTAATAGCAGTGTGTTAAAGATTTCTCTTTCGCAGGAAGATAATCCGCATATTGTTTCGCACATTTTTTCTCAGGCTTTACGTCGTGCTAATAAATCGTTAGTGCAAAGGCGTATTGTGATAAGTGCTGTTTTTGTTGTTAGTTTTGTTGTTTTAATTGTTGGTATTTTTTTTGTTGGTGAGCGTGTATTTGTATCAAATGATTATCAGTTTTTAGAAGAAAATCTTCAAGCTTCTCACAGAGTACCAAAGGCATTTCCAATTAAGAGAAAGTTAACACAACGCTTATTAGAGGATGGAAGTGAAATTGATGTTGGTTTAAAACAAGCGATAGATTCTTCGGATGAAGAAGTACTCTCAACAGTTGTTGATAGCAATTTGCAATCGCTTGAAAAATCAGGTGAAGCTGTTTTCTATCAAGCACGTACAAATTATGATGCAGAAAAGATAGCAACGGGAAGTGCTCGCTGGACGCTTATAAAAGAGTCTCAAGTGAAGGGGTCTCCAGAAGAAACAACTATACAAGGTGATATAACAATTCCTGATGAAGGGATATCATTGCGGTTAATTTTACGTCGTAATACCGATCAGTCATTTCCTGCTTCATATATTATGGACCTTATTTTTATTCTTTCGGATAAATTTTCAGGTAAATCTATAAGCAATGTTCAAGCATTAACCTTTAAAGCAAGTGAACAATCCATTGGACAGGCTTTAACAAGAACCATTGCTGCAAAGATTAACGATGACTTTTTTCTTGTCGCATTGAGTGGTAATCATCCATTTCTTGATCGAAATTTACAATTGATGCGAGAATTAGATTGGATGCGTTTGGTGTTAACGGATAAAAATGGGCGTATAAGTGAATTAACCTTTGCAAAAGGACCAACAGGTAAGTCTATTTTTAATGAAGTTATTGGACAATGGCTTGCACAACAAGATAAGTTAACAGTTCTTGGTCAAAAAAATAAAACATAGATGCAAAAAAATAAACGGCTGTGAAGAATTTTCCACGACCGTCTTTATCAATTATATACCAAATACACTCACTAAATCTTTACATATCAATAACGTAAAGAATTCGATAGACTAATTTACAAGTATAAAGCCAAGGCATGCTTTTTTTTCATTTTCACATTTAAAGAATGTGCAAACCATTGGCTTTATACTTAACTCTAGGTTTTACACTTGACTTTGAGATAAAGTAGAATCTTTGATAGAGTTTTGTACTTTTTCAAATGCACGCATTTCAATTTGTCTTACTCGTTCTCGACTAATATTAAATTCACCAGAGAGTTCTTCTAGGGTTAGTGGTACATCATTTAAACGACGCGCTTTGAATATACGTTTTTCGCGTTCATTGAGATTGTCCATGGCATTTATGAGCATGGAACGGCGATTTTCTAATTCACTTTTTTCAATTAAAATTTGTTCTTGATCGTTAGATTCATCCACCAACCAATCTTGTAACTCGCTGTTTTCTCCTTCTTTTGTCCGAATTGGTGCGTTGAGTGAAGTGTCACCACCAAGCCTACGATTCATTGATACAACTTCATCTTCTGTGACATTCAACTGGGTTGCAATTTCTTTCACTTGTTCTGCATTGAGATCGCCACTATCAAGTGCTTGAAGTTTACTTTTTAACTTACGAAGGTTGAAAAACAAGCGCTTTTGATTAGCTGTTGTCCCCATTTTCACCAAACTCCAAGAGCGCAATACATATTCTTGGATTGACGCTTTAATCCACCATATTGCATAGGTTGCAAGACGAAAACCCCGCTCTGGTTCGAAACGTTTAACAGCTTGCATGAGTCCAACATTGCCTTCTGAAATGACTTCCCCAATGGGAAGTCCGTAGCCCCGATATCCCATCGCGATTTTAGCTACGAGACGCAAATGGCTGGTTACTAGCCTATGCGCAGCTTTTAGATCATTATGCTCACGGTAACGCTGAGCTAACATATATTCTTCTTTTGGCTCAAGCATTGGAAAACGACGCACTTCTTCCAAGTAACGGTTTAAACCACCATCACCTGTCATTACTGATAATAAATTCATATGGGCCATATAGCACCCTCCTTTCATCTGAATTCCCTGATAAGGCAAATTCTATGTTTTAGATAGCTAACTATCCTCATAACCTCACTCTAGCATATTTTTCAATTTTGTTCAAAAAAAGATATTTTATTGTGAAATCTTGAGAAGGGGAAAAGTTTCAATTCATTTTTTTTAAAAGCTTAATAAGTTTAGCCATATCTTGAGGCAGTGGTGCGGAAAACGACATAACTTTACCGGTAGAAGGATGTTCAAAAGTAAGACTTGCAGCATGGAGTGCATGTCGGTTGAATTGATCGATTGCATTTCTAATAGTGGGGTTGAATGTGTTTGATTTTGTTTTAAAAGCGTTTCCATAAACTGTATCGCCTATGAGTGGATGCCCCATATGAGTCATATGAACACGGATTTGATGGGTGCGTCCAGTTTCTAAGCGACATTCCAGAAGGCTAGCAAAAGATGTTGAGTCTGCATGAGAGCCATATTTTTCAAGCAGAGAAACATGTGTAACAGCATGACGAGCATAAGGGTTTTGGTTATGGATGACAGCTTGCTTTGTCCGGTTATGGGGCGAACGGCCAAGTGATGCATCAATTGTCCAGACATTGCGCTGAGGTGTTCCCCAAATCAAGGCATGGTAGCGTCGATCTAATGCGCAGGTACGTCCATGATCAGAAAATTGAGCACTGAGACTTTTATGAGCTAGATCATTTTTTGCAACAACCATAACACCGCTTGTATTTTTATCAAGACGATGGACAATGCCAGGGCGTTTAACACCACCTATACCAGATAAACTATTCCCACAGTGGTAAATAAGGGCATTAACCAATGTACCGGTCCAATTTCCATTCCCAGGATGAACAACAAGACCAGCTGGTTTGTTAATAACAATGATATGATCATCTTCAAAAAGAATGTCCAATGCAATGGCTTCAGCGCTAGGTTCTGCATCACGAAGGTCCGGCATTTCCAATTCAATTATTTGGTTAGGTTTTAATTTTATTTTTGGTTCCTTTATGAATTGACCATCAATTTTAAGACAGCCTTCACGGATGAGGGTTTGCAAACGCGAACGTGAGAGCACATCATGATATTGTTTTGCGAGCCACTGATCAAGACGTTGCCCAAGAGCACCTCCATCCGTTATTTTCTGTATTACCATACGATTCCTATTAAGTTTTTACAAGATTTTACCAGTACGAAATTGCTTTACTATCGAGAAATTCTTTAATTCCCCAATGTCCTCCTTCACGAGCGCGCCCAGAAAATTTTACACCTCCAAAGTAGCTTCCACTGGGTAATCCATGTCCATTAACTTCTACCATACCAGAGCGTACTTGTGCCGCAATACGACGACATTTGTCGCGATCTTGCGATTGAATATAGTTTGTAAGACCATACTCAGTCTCATTCGCTAAAGCGACGGCTTCTTCTTCTGTACTAAAAGAAAGAATCGAGAGAACTGGACCAAAGATTTCTTCTTTAAAAATACGCATATGAGGTTTTACATCAGCAAAGACTGTTGGACGGACATAATAACCGCGTTCCATTCCTTTTGGTGAACCAGTCCCGCCTGCAACAAGAGTTGCACCTTCATCAATTCCCGATTGGATAAGATCTTGAATTTTATCATATTGTTTTTTTGAAACAACGGGCCCAATATGATTTCCTTCTTGGCAGTTTGGTCCTACTTTTGTTGTTTCTGCAATATCTTTGGCTATTTTCACGGCTTTGTCATAGATGCTCTGTTCCACAAGCATACGAGTTGGTGCATTACAACTTTGTCCACTATTATAAAAGCAATGTCGTGCACCACGTTGAACAGCATCTGAGTCGGCATCAGCAAAGATAATATTCGCTCCTTTTCCCCCAAGTTCCAGACAGACTCTTTTTAAAGTAGCGCTGGCATTTTTAGAAATATCTTTTCCTGCTCTAGTTGAACCAGTAAAGCTGATCATTTCTAAATCTGGATGTGCAGAGAGGTAAGAGCCGACAGTTGCACCATCACCATTGATTAAATTAAAAACACCGGCTGGAAGTGCGGCTTCATCTAAAAATTCAGCAAAAAGCATAGCAGAAAGAGGCGCAATTTCAGAGGGCTTTAACACCATGGTACAGCCAGCCAAGAGAGCAGGAATAACTTTAAGAGTTACTTGATTCATGGGCCAATTCCATGGCGTAATTAATCCTACGACGCCGATAGGATCGTAGTGAAGGATTGCTTGCTCATTTCCCTTTATTAAAGTTTTTTGGAACGAAAACTCTTGATAAGCTTCGATAAAATTGCGAATATGGGAACTTCCGGTTGCAGTTTGCGCATTAAGCGCCATATCAATTGGTGCTCCCATTTCCATTGAAATGGTTTTTGCCATGTCTTTGGAACGTTTTTCGTAAATCTCTAGAATTTTTTCAACAAATCCAAGACGCTCATTTGGTGATGTTGTTTTCCATTTTTGAAAGGCTTCTTTAGCCGCATTAATTGCTTTATCGGCATCTTTTGTACTTCCAAGGCTAATGACAGCACAAGTCTCCTCTGTTGATGGATTAATGACGTCAAAATCGTGAGGAGTGCTTGGTTCATCCCATAGACCATTGATATAAAATTTCCGTGTATTAAACATAATTCACTCCCTTTTTTCTATTTGTATTTATGTAATTATGATTGTCTTAGTCTAAGCCTTTTTAAACGAGGATAACAAGGGTAATCTTATAAAAACGCGAGAAATTAGATTATATCGTGATAATTGAGCATGGAGAGTTCAATAGAGCAATGCTTATTGTATTATTGAGACTAGTTTCTTTTATGAAAAGGGAGAGAAAGAGAGGCATAGACAATTTTCTTGAAGCTTTTTTATCATGAAGTTTTCTTCAAAACAAATGAAATACGAGCTCTATGACACCATAAACTGGGCAATTTATATCGTAAATATGCAAAAGGCAGATTATGAATATGCATTATGGCATTATTTTTTTCATTAAAAAGTAACTATCAGCAAAAGGTTATTAACCTTCGTATGATAGTTTCTACGAATTCTTTTTGAAAAGGTTATTTTTCTCATTGCTATAAATTTGTTGGATGCCATGCATAATTCGAAAACAAAATCTATTTCTACGTCTTCTTTTTCTGATGATGGTACAAAAGGTGCATCAAGAGAAGATTTATCTGTTAAGATTACTGAGATATTTCCTTATCCGGAAGTGTGGAAAAAGGCATTTGCCCTCGGAAAAAACGTCCGTTTCACGAGAACCCCAGAAGTTGAGATTTTGCGTCGTCGTATAGAAATAGATCCAGTTTTTGCAAAACAGTTTAAAATTTTTACGAAGCAAGATCAAAAAAAAATTACAGATACAGATATTGTACGTTGTAACAAGAAAACAACAAATATTCTTTCGACAAAAAAAGTCATTAATCCTCAATCAATAGAGAATAAAACATCAGTTTGTCATTCAACGGTTCTGAAGCAGTTGTCACGACAAGCTATTCATATGCCGTCAGCAAATATTCCACTTGAGGAGGATAAACAAGAACATAAATTACAAGTGGAAAATGTGCTACAACAAATAAAACCTGCGTTGCATCTTTCCGATGATGCATTTTTTGAGTGTGAATCTTTGATATTTGAACATGTGGAGACTCAAACTTCAAAAGAGGATGGAACATCAATTGACACGACAAATGAACTCACACCTGATATCCCCACAGCCTTTGATGAGTCAATAACTGCTCTTTACCGTGTTCTTGAATACCGCTTTCCACAACTCTATGATTCAATTACATCAGAATCTCCAGCGGAAAGAATGCGAGGTGTTGAGAAAATTTCTGATTTAATGCATACAAATAATGATACTACTAAAGGGTGTCATTCTAAGCTTTCTGTTGAAGATTCTGCTCATACGTTAAGTAATACAGGGGCGTTAAGTGATGCAGGGGCTAGTATAGAGACTGAAAATACCAATAATATTGTCGCCAATAATACTGTTGATTGTATAAACAAAGCCGTCACAAAGAATTCAAAAGATTTTTCTGTGATGCAAGCAAACAGTAAAACTAAAACATTGCAATCTACTCGTATGCCATTAGGTAATTATGATTCTGCTTTTATGCAAAATATTCAATCTATTGACTGTGATGTTTATGAATTTCCTCCGATCAACTTATTACAGGAACCTGTTTTTCATGAAGGTACGATGATTCCTCAAGAAACATTAGAACGTGGTGCTGGACTTTTGGAAAGTGTTTTGGAAGATTTTGGCATTAAGGGTGAAGTTATCCATGTTCATCCAGGGCCAGTGGTAACAATGTATGAATTTGAACCCGCTGCGGGTGTAAAATCATCACGCGTTATTAATCTTTCTGATGATATTGCGCGTTCTATGTCTGCTATTTCTACACGCGTTGCTGTAATTCCTGGACGTAATGTTATCGGGATTGAGTTACCCAATGCGGTTCGTGAAACCGTTTATTTACGGGAATTAATCCAAACACGTTCTTTTCGTGAAAGTGAATTTAAACTTGCTCTTGCTTTGGGGAAGGGGATTAATGGTGAACCGGTCATTGCAGAATTAGCAAAAATGCCTCATTTGTTGGTTGCAGGAACAACAGGATCAGGCAAGTCTGTTGCAATTAATACAATGATTTTGTCGATTCTTTATCGTATGACACCAAAGCAGTGTCGTTTGATCATGGTTGATCCTAAAATGTTAGAGCTCTCTGTTTATGATGGCATTCCACATCTTTTAACACCCGTTGTCACAGATCCCAAAAAAGCAGTAACAGCTTTAAAATGGGCGGTTCGTGAAATGGAAGAGCGTTATCGCAAAATGGCTAAATTAGGTGTGCGTAATATTGATGGTTTTAATGCACGCGTTGCACTTGCGGCTCAAAAAGGCGAAACGATCATGTGTACTGTTCAGTCGGGTTTTGATAAGGAAACAGGGGAAATGCTTTATCATGAAGAAGCCATGGATCTCACACAGCTTCCTTATATTGTTGTGATTGTTGATGAGATGGCTGATCTTATGATGGTGGCAGGGAAAGAGATAGAGAATGCCATTCAGCGCTTAGCGCAAATGGCGCGTGCGGCAGGTATTCATCTTATTATGGCAACGCAACGTCCTTCTGTTGATGTTATCACAGGTACAATTAAAGCGAACTTTCCTACCCGCATTTCTTTTCAAGTAACATCAAAAATTGATAGTCGTACGATCTTGGGTGAACAAGGTGCTGAAACGCTTTTAGGTCAGGGGGATATGCTTCATATGGCAGGTGGTGGACGCATTGTGCGCGTTCATGGACCTTTTGTCTCTGATGAAGAAGTTGAATTCATCGTTGCACATCTTAAAATGCAAGGTAAACCTGATTATTTAGCAACGGTAACAGATAATGAAGACGATAACAAAGAGGATACTTCTGCTGATTCAGCTGCTGGAATTTCTGAGGAAGAAAATTTTGATGAAGAGGGTGAGGAACTTTATAACCAAGCTGTAAAAATTGTTGTGCGTGATAAAAAATGTTCAACATCTTATATTCAGCGTCGACTTTCAATCGGCTATAATAAAGCAGCTTCTCTCGTCGAGCGGATGGAAGAAAAAGGCATTGTTGGAGCCGCTAATCATGTTGGAAAACGTGAAATTTTACTCAATGAAGGGAAATAAACAAAAGCATTTAAAAATGTGCAATTTTTTAAATATCTGACAGTCATTATTTAAATGTGCTTATTTTATTTTTTTAATAATATTAAAAAATTAAATGGAGAGTAATAAAGAAAAAGCGATCTTTTGTATTAAGACTTCTGATGAGGTAAACAAGCTGATATCAAAGGAGATTATGAGATTTTTTAACATTTCTAAATGATCTGGAATATAAAGAAATTAAACAAATCTTTATATGAGGACAGATGATTTGTGTTCTCTTTTTTACAGAGAAATTTTTTAATAAAATAGTGCGGTGGTATATTTTTTGTTTTTTCTTTTGTAGCGATTCTAATGAAAGAAAGATCTTTGGGAGATTATTGAGAGCATCATAAGAAAAATGCCCAATATGCAAGTTCTGTTGCATTGGGTACTTTAAAGCGCTACGCTGAATTTATTATCATTTGATATTATTGGCTCAAGAAAGGTGTTCTTACTAGAAGCTTAATTTGAAAAAGAGATTTTTATAATGCAGTATATTGATTTATAGTAATTTATCATTATTCACAGTGAATAAAAGTCTCAAAAATTGTAAGATTTTCTCATTTCAAATCTGTTTCTGTTGAAACAATTAAAACCATTTTCTTGCGTATCATAATAATGTAGGAGTAAAAAAGTTAAAAAATAAAAATGCTGCTTATGAACGCCTTCAAATGCCGAGAACTATTGGTAACATTAGGGGCTGAAATTAGTATAATTATGGTGCTAACCAGCTCTTTTATAAGCATAAAAATGGTAATGCACAATGCCTTGATATCCTCTATAGGGACCTTTACATTACACCATTTACGGATGCCGTCGTAAAATAAGCTTGGGGATCTTGGGAGATATCTTTTCAAAACAGGCGCATGAATGTGTAAAATAAGTGTATTCTTTTTGAGTACTATTTATGCGAGGGAGATGTTACCATTATTGTAACAAGATTTATTACAATAATGGGTGAGTAAGCAACAAGAGTTGGAGGATTCTTTTTATTCTTGTTTTGTTGATGAAACAGTCAAATTTTTGCTACAGACAATTGATATGAGATATCAAGTTATTTTAACTAGAACAGATAATTGTAAACAAATTAGCATTATTCATTTGAGAGTAAATCCAACACTTTTTTAGTTTTAGTTATGCCATTAAAAGCAGATGAGTTAAAGTTAAATACAAATGAATTAAAATGTCAGCAAGAAGCTTTTCGTTTTACACCAGAGCTTTTGCCACGGCCTTTTACGTGGGAAATCGATCACAATGGTTTGTTTTGTGAAGTCTCAAAAGAGCTAGCTGAAGTTGTTGGTCCTCTCTCTTCTTCTATTTTAGGGTGTAGTTTTCATGAGCTTGCTCATCAATTTAATGATGATCGATATCTGGTTCTCAGTCGTTTTATTGAAGCGGCTATGCCTTGGAGTAAAGAGATTGTTCAATGGCCTGTTGATGGTTGCTTACAATGGCTTGATGTTGAATTGTCGGCTTTGCCAATTTTTGATGTTAAAAAGCAGCTTAAGGGGTTTCGTGGCTTTGGTGTTTTAAAAATACAAAAAAAAGTCCAAGAAAAAATAAATGAAAAGCTAGAAACAGAAATGCTATGTCTTACGGAGATAGAACGCTCAGCTTTTCGTGAAATTGCAGAGCAATTGCGTGATGAATTGAATTCATCGGTAAAAGAAGAAAATTTAGTTGAAGAAACAGCTATTCAGTTACCATATGCACAAACATTGCCGGTAAATGCTATAGAACAAGCTCTCGTAAAAGAGCCCGCTGCAGTTTTATCATTGTTGGATACAGCAACAGATGGTGTTTTATGGTTGGATGAAGAGGGCTTTATTCAATCAGCGAGTAGGGCAGCCTTAGCATTAATGGGTTATGAAATAAATGAACTACGAGGACAGCCATTCTCTTCATTATTTACTTTGCAAAGCCGACTTTTGGTTGAAAAATATTTTAAATCAATCCGTATGGAGGGGAAAAATCAGGTTTTAAATCGCAGTGAAACCGCTGATTTAGTGACAAAAAATCATAAAAATATAACCGTTTTGATAACGATTGTATTTTTGGCAAAGCAAGGCAATTATGCTGTTATGTTGCGTGATAGGACACAAACAGTTCCATCAGGAGAAAAAAAAGCAGAAGAGGATAAAATCGTTGGAGTTGTTCATGAAATACGAACACCTTTGAATGCTCTTATTGGTTTTGCAGAAATTATGAGAGAAGGCCGTTTTGGTTCGATAGAAAATGAGCGCTATCATGGATATTTACGCGATATTATTTCCTCTGGAAAACATATATTATTGCTGATTAATCAATTACTAGAGTGCTCGAAGATAAATTATTCTGGTTCCAATAACCAGATTGATTCTTCCATTGTTTATGAAACATTTGATGTGATATCTTGTTTACGTGCGACGATAGCTTTTCTTGAAACTCAAGCCAATCAGAACGGCATTATCATGCGCATTGTTGCTCCACCTCATGTTCCATTTATTCCTGTATCACAACAAGTGTTTCGCCAGATTATATGGAATCTTCTTTCCAATGCTATTCGTTTTACACCTTTGGGTGGACAGATTATTGTTCACGTTTCTTATAGAAAAGAACGTGTAAAAATTTCAGTGAGTGATAATGGTATAGGGATGAACGAAGAAGAGATTATACAGGCACTGCAACCTTATGGTCAAGTAGAGCGCAAAGATGGCCGATCTGGTGATAGCGCTTTTATAGGAACAGGCTTAGGCCTTCCAATGTGTAAAGCGATGGTGGAAGAAAGTGGGGGACAATTTTTATTGTTCTCAAAACCCAATCATGGAACAACTGTGGAAATGTTTTTTCCTCGTGTTCCATGATATAAATCTCGCATAAAATTATTTTTTCTTAGCTAAAAGATCTCTAATTTCTATTAAAAGTTGTTCTTCTGAAGATGTTTTTTTGGGGCTTTCTTCTTCTTTTCTACGGATTTTATTCATAGCTTTAACAAATAAAAAAAGAACCCAAGCAATAATGAGAAAATTGATAAGTAAAGTAATAAAGTGTCCGTAGCTAATGGTTGCTCCAGCTGCTTTAGCGGCACTCAATGTTGCTTGTTTTTCGCCAGCAAGTTGAATAAACATATTAGAAAAATCAATTCCACCTGTAATTAGCCCAATGATTGGCATAAAAATATCATTGACAATTGAGTTGACCAAGCTACCAAAAGCACCCCCTATAATCACACCGATAGCAAGATCAATCATATTACCTTTTAGGGCAAATTCTTTGAATTCTTTAAGCATTGCGTTTTCCCCTTTATATAAGCGATATACGATAATTTATTTACCGCTTTTGATGAAAAAGGAAAGGGCAGATTTTATTTTTAGGATTGTATTACGATATTAATATTATTTTCAAAGAACTTTATAAGGTTTAATAAAGAGCATTAGGGCTCTATTTAAATGCACACAGAACATTTACTAGAAAAAAGCTTTTTTGATAAAAATGATATCTTTTTTTCTCAACAGAAAGTAGCAAACCGTAGCTTAATTTATATAATTGCCACAAAGTTTTTATGATAACATTAAAAAGAGAGATTTTCACACAATACCACAAAATGAGTAGTGTTGAAAGTTGAGCTATCAGAAAGCTTCTCAAATGAAGTACATATATTGGCATAACATATTGTCATAAAAAGAGAATTTAGGAATAAAAAATATATTTCAGCACTGATGGAAGAAATAGATAGATGAGGCAGGTGTAAAACTTATAATTTAATTCCTCTTAATTTAGTAAGCGATAATAGCAATTAGGAGGGCATTATGGCTTATCTAAAAGCTATTTGTATTGGGTTGCATGAGCTAAAATGGCGATAATTCCGATGGAAGAAACACATTTCATCTGCTGGAAGATTGTATCAGTTTATAAATAGCAGAGCTATAGGGTTTGCAAGATCATTTTGGTTTGGAAATCGTTAGTATGATAAGTGTGAGTTCAATGATCAACTGTCATTACTTAAAATATATGTTAGACAGAGCACTTAATAGATGCAAAATTGTATTTAACGCATCAGAAATGGCAAAGAAAACAACGCAGATTCTTCAAAATTTTATCAATAGAATACAAATTGATTGAACATTCTGTTGCTCATAAATGGTGCAACAATAGTATGAATTTAGATGATTTTATGAACCATGTATCCTATAAATGCTAGGAAAAAATGGCTTTATAGAACAAGCTTTGTTTCTATTGAAAACAATATTACACAAAGGAACTTTGGTAATAAGGATAATTTGCGTGCGTTTTTAAGAGAATTATGAGCGTGCCTGCATAAGACGTCAGAAAACCAAGGCTACGATGAAGAGCCATTGATGTTTCAATTCATGCTGCATTCTATAAGATTAGGATTCACATTTTAATCTTTAAAAAATGTCGAAAAAGAGAAACATTTTTTAAGAATAAAAAGTTTTTTACACAGTATACACCAATATAAACATGTATGGCTATTATGTGGTGAGTTTTCTTCTAGAAGGGGAATATTATTTGGATAATATGCTCTCTTTGATTGGTGATCTTTTGTGTTAAAAGATAGTATAGGTGAGGCGCGATGGATCATTTTTATGTTGTGGAGAAGGATCGATGAGTTTTTTTCGTTGTATTGGCCGTTCTGCCTTATTTATGTTGGATCCAGAGCAAGCACACGGTTTAGCGATTCTCGGGCTGAAAAGTGGGTTAAATGGCTGTCAAAAGGTTATCGATAAACGTTTGTGTGTAACTGTTGCTGGGCTTGAGCTTGAAAATTTTATTGGTCTCGCAGCGGGGTTTGATAAAAATGCAGAGGTTGTGGATGGTGTTTTTCGTTTAGGATTTGGTTTTACTGAAATTGGGACAGTGACACCAAAGCCTCAGATTGGAAATCCTAAACCACGGCTTTTTCGTTTAAAAGAAGATGAAGCGATTATTAATAGAATGGGCTTTAATAATGATGGACATCAAGTTGTTTACAATAGATTGCGTGCGTGTAAAAAAACTGGTGTTGTAGGAGTCAACATTGGAGCCAATAAGGATACGGTCGATAAGATTGATGATTATACTGCTGGTATTGTTCATTTTTATGATGTTGCTGATTATTTTACGGTTAATATTTCTTCTCCTAATACACCAGGTTTACGTGATTTACAGGCCCGTAACAGTTTGCATCTTTTGTTGAATGCAATTTCGCAAGCGCGAAATGAGCAAGAGAACAAGCATGGATTCTCCATTCCTATTTTTTTAAAAATTGCTCCCGATTTATCAGAGAAAGAATTAGATGATATTGCTGAAGAAATAAAACTTTCTGATTTTAATGGATTGATTGTTTCTAACACAACTCTTTCACGCCAAGGGCTTAGCAATAGTCACTTCAGTAATGAACAGGGGGGGCTTTCTGGACGTCCACTTTTTGAGCGCTCTACTATTGTGCTTGCAAAAATGCGTCAAAAATTAGGGAAGGAGATTGCAATTATTGGCGTTGGCGGTGTAAAGGACGCACAAACCGCTTTGGAAAAAGTAAAAGCTGGTGCAGATCTAATTCAATTATATAGTGGGATGGTTTATGAAGGTCCACATCTTGTTATAACTATTCTGCAAGAGATTTTGCGGATGATGCAACAAGATGGAATTGGTAACATAAAAGACTATCGTGATCATAATCTTGAGCATTGGGCAAAATTTCCTTTGTAAAAAACGCTTTTTTCTTCACAAAAAATTGCGAGATTTTTTTAAAGGGGCTTGCAAAGTTTGTTGATTTTCCTTATGTCACATAAGCATAAGAATAAATGTTTACGCAATCGTGAACAGTTATGATACATTTTCTTTTTATGCGGTTGTAGCTCAGTTGGTTAGAGCGCTGGTTTGTGGCACCAGAGGTCGTAGGTTCAAATCCCACCAACCGTACCATTTGTCTTGTTACAACTTTTCTAATTCTTATTTTTTGCGTGTGAGCCGTCACGGAGCAGAGACCTTGCGCGGATGATTTTTCTCAAATTTTGCCCAAAAAGGAATGATACGATCAATAATCGCTTGAAATATAAATGGGTTAGCTAAATCTATGATTCTGACTGCAATTGTAACAATAAATATCTCTATCAGTATATTTATATACTTTTAGTATATTTTGCAAACCAAGAGAATCTTATTTAACTTTCATTATTATTGCTCATAATATAAACTATTAAGTTTAAACACATAAAATAAGTAAGCATAAATTTACTAAAATATGCCATATTTTTGACACAATATCCTTGATTTTGTCAACTATATATTATAAATGCGAACTTGCATGAAAATGCATTCATATCTCCAGGGGTGTTTCGGTGGTTAATTATGGGTAAGCCATTTTGGCGCGGGGACATAAGTAACCTTGGGGGATTTATTTATACACTAAATTGGAGAAAATAAATGGGAAGTTCAAGTCGTTCGCACGATTATTGCAGTGCCGATAATTTTAGTAGCAAATATAACTCTGGTAGTGCGTTTGGTAGAAAGCATGGTGGTAAGGTTGGCCTTGCGAGTGGTTTTTTCATAGGATGGGCAGCGGGGCGTAATCCTATGACTGGCATGGCCGTAGGAAGCTTTGGGCAAGCTGTAGGCAATGAATTCGGAGACACCATAGGCGGTTATGCTGGTTATGGTGTGGCTGCTGCCCAGTGTGGCACACAGTTGTTGGGTCAATCTTTTGCTAATTCAGGTGGTGGGATGTTGATGCACTTTTGATGTAGTTCTTTGGGTTATCCTAAAGCCTAGAACGGTGGTACTGTAAAAGGTGCCACCTTTATGTTTAGAATATTGTACAGGAGGAGCTATGGGCGAGTTTAGTATAGTGCTCGTTTATTTTTGTCTGTGGTTTGGCATGTTGTATCTATTCCTCAAAACTATTGCTATTAATGGAAAAAGCATGTTAGGCAGGGAGAACATAGTTGCATTCATAGTGGCGGCATTGGTTATTCCTCCTCTCATTTATGCCTTTGAGTATTTTGAGTATATAGTCGGTGTGCCGATAACATCTTCTCATGTTGCTATAATTATGTTCTTTCTTTCTTTTTGCATTGAATTTATACCCAATATAGTAAACAATATAAAATACTTTAGTTTGGCCATTATCGCAAGTTGCCCCATTTTTTTCATCGCAGCTGGTTTTATTGTTATGAGTGATGACCTTCTGTTAGATTTTTTTGATCTGCAGCTTTCGAGCTATATTTATCTGCTTTTCATTATTCCGTTGATGATAGGGGTGGCTCGCTATGTCCTAATTGCTAAAGCTTTGAAGGAAAAATCTATGTCAGTGCTAGATTTAAGCATTTGCATTGGCTGTGGGTTTGCCATAGGCGTCTTTTTTGTGTCATCACTGCTTTTATCAGACCTTCGAGAAATCTATCAACAGATAGGTTTTGCAAACAGGGAGGCAGTGAAAAAAATGTTTGATTATGCGGTGTTTGGTTTTGCTATTCTAACGGGCCAAGTTTTTTTGACATTTTTGATGGTTCTCTTTGTTACTACAAAGAAATATTATTGGTTGGTCCTTGATGTTCTTGCAGAGCTGTTTTTTAGCCTCTTTGTTTCTTATTATGTAGCGTTTGTTCATACAGATGATGACTATAGAATGGTTAGAAATTGGATTTGTTTGATGTTTGTTGTTTATGTGTACGCGCGTTACATTAAATCAAAGAATGTGAAGCTTAGCGTGATTAACCCGTTTAAAAAGAAAACTGAGTGAGAAGACAGGAGGCTATAGTTCTTTGGGTTATCCTAAAGCCTAGAGCAGCCAACCCAGGAGGGGCAGTTTCTGGAGCAATAGTAGGCAGGGTCCCGTGGCGCAGCCGCGGGTATTGCTAAAGCTGGTTGGGATTGTGCTCGCTCTAAGTGGTGAAATTATTGTTTGACCTGGCTTTTTTAACAAGGTAAAGGCCTTGCTAAGGGGTACGCTATCAGCCTCTTAGCAGGGAGTTTTTCTCCCGCAATAATATCTTGGTATGCTTGGGAGGGCAAGGCGCTTTAAGGAAATTATATGTCTGACTTAATTTTTGGAATGCTGCTTAGTTTTGGGATAAGTTTCAGCCCTCGTCTCCTTAAAAACAATGGCTTGTTGGGCGAGCGCGTCATTTTGGGGGGGCTAGCTGGCCTTTCCTGCGCTATCATCTTCGCTTATCCACATAGTGAAAGTGGGCTTACAGACTTATCTTTGCTTTTGGTATGTTATCTTGGCATGCTTTTAATTCTGTACGAGCACTACTTATATAAATATTTAGTTCTTGGATTCTGTGGTGCAGTTGCTGCCTTGTGTATTGGGGCAGGTTTTGTATATTTGAGCTCTTTGTTGCCATTGCCTGCTTTGTCTGCTGCTAATAATAGCCAGCAGCAGGTGGTGCATTACATGAGTTTGGTTGCTGCAAACTATCCATTTTTTATCCTTTTGATATCAGTTTTAACTGCGGAGCTTTTGCGTTTGTGGTTGCTTCGCGTATATAAGCCAGAATTAGCTGCGCGTAAGGTCCTTTATTTCGGGCTGGGCTGGGGTGTTCTAGACTTATGCTATAAGACCCTCCCAGCTCTTTTTCTTTACTTGAATTACCGTGTTGATAGGGCGCCACAAATGGTGGGCTATGTCGCATTTGAATCTTGTCCACAAGCGATCAGCTATCTTATTGCCGCGGGCATGATTGTATTGATGCATGTTGTAAATACGCGCTTTATGTATCTTGGTTTCCAAGATAAGCGCAAGGTCTATTCCTATCTGCCTTTTGTAATTCATTTTGCGGTTGATCTTTTGTTTATGTTTGACATTTCTTCAGACTACGCAATATTAATAAATTCTATTTCTGAGGCTTGCAATAATGCTTGACAAATTGACATTATCTGTTATCGGCGCTGTTTTTTGTCTGGTGCTGATTATTTTTCCTTTGATGAAGAAAAAAACATTGGTTGAACATTTGGTTTTCTTGCTCGTTGTTTTGTGTCTTGTTTTTCTTTATGTTTATGGCGCTACGAGTTATTTTCCTTATTATGTTTTGGCGCTTTCGCTTATATTGGGGTACCGCTGGTTACTCTCTTTGGTTAAAACGTTTAAAGGCACGAAGGCGATTATTGGGGCAAGCGCTGGTTGTTATGTGCTTTTGATTTTTTTTCTATACGGCTTTATGCGTATGATAGGTAGTTTGATTTTTGATTTTTCTGCTTATAGTACGCCTAATATTGTTTTTGCTGTTGGACTATTCCCTATAGGCATGGCGATTATGCAGTTTTTTTTGCTCTCTCATTGGGTGGCAGAAGATAATGGCAATGGTGTAGAGGCAGCACTGGGCGTGGGAATGGGGATTTGGGGGGCTGCTATAGGGCTTGCACTGCTTACATCTCTACCAGAAACTGTGAAAATCCTAAAAGGAGCCTTTAGTCTTGATAGGGACGCCTTACTTTCTTTACTTGAGACGGTAATATATTATACGTTTGTTATAGGTCTGAATCTTTTATCAACTTTTTTAATGCTTGTGGTTTGCCTTGACAAGAAATGGCGTTTTTTTGTTCTTATCTTGCTTTTACAATGCTTGGCGGCTTGGGCGCGCTTTTCATGGCGGGCCGCTGAGCCAGAACTTCTTGCAATTGGGCATTATACAATCGCTACTATTCTTATGTTTGCTCTTATGCGGCAAATTTATGATTTTGTGCAAGACAGATTATCCATGAAGAAAAATAGCAGTTACGCTGTAGTAAATGAGGGGGCATAATAATGTTGGTTTTATTTATTACTTCGCTTCTCGCAGTCCTTATTTATGGCGCTGTCATTTATAATTTTTTTCGCTCTACATTTAGTTGGATAAATGTGCTGTTGAGCGGCATAGTTTTTGGGGTGATTGTTCTGTTAGTATGGCGTTACTCGGAAACAGAACATAAACTTGATGCCTTACGTTTACTGCAAGTGCTTGGCGTTGTTTTTCTTCTATGTGTGTTTCATCATTTTCTGAAGTTCAAATTGGTTGTCGCTGGTGCTGTGGGATGGTTTGTTGCTAGCTGCATTGCTGGCGGGTTTATTGCTTTTTGGGAGCAATCTGTAATAAAAACGCTTTATATGATGAATATTGTTGAAACCAAGAGTCGTGCAGAGCAGGGGTTGGCGCTTGTTTTTTTATTTTTAACATTTTCGGTTTTTTTTGTTGTAGCAGAAGAAGCTATGCGTCGTTGGTTAGTTACTAAGTTTTATCGGTGCTCGCCTAGTTTGTTGTGGCGTTTGCCGCTGAATATTGGCATAGGCTGGGGTTTATGCGAATTAGTTTATAAGGCGCTAGGGCCTTTCCTTGTTTATAATGGCTGGCCTATTCGATCTAGGTTATTAGCCAATGAGTATGTAATTTTTTATTCCTGGACGCAAGCGAGTATTTTTTTGTGTGCTTTAATGAGCGTCATACTCATGCATATTTTCAATACATGCTTGGCGTATCGTGGTGTTGTTACGCGCTCTAAATTTTATGCGTGTGCGCCTTTTTTTGTCCACGCTATTGTTAACTGTTTCGGTGCAACAGTGTTGGTTACAGAGAAGGTTTGGTTTAATGTTGGGGGCAGCTTGTTTATTCTACTTTGTGTGATGTTGTTCGTATATTTTGAAAGCAAAAATCCTTTAATACAAAACATAAAATTGCGCGCTTAAAGTGTTGTAGAGTGATGAATAACTTTGCGTACTCTAAGTATGGCTAGAGAGCCTGATACGCGCTTTCTGTTCTGCAAAAAATAGAGAAGGTTAGCACCGACGTAAGGCGTCCAGTACCAAGAGCGACGTCATTTTTGCACTAATTGGGGGAGGGTGTGCCACTGTCCACGCGCATATGGGAGTTTGCAAATATGCTATCATGTAACTTTCTAGTGTCTTCCTTTCTATTATCCTCCATGAGATTGAAGATGGGAATCTTGAGGCGGCGATATGAGACTTAAATTTAAACAACAAGAATTTCAAAATGATGCGGTTAAAAGCGTCATTGATTTGTTTAAAGGCCAGCCACAACGGGATTCTTCTTTTTCTTTGCATTCAGAACAAGGACAATTAGCGTTAAATGAATTTGGTTATGGTAATCAATTATTGATCAGTGATGAAAGCATATTAGCAAATTTACGAGAGGTGCAACAGAACAATAAACTCTTGGCGAGTGAGACGCTAGAGCAAAAGCAGTTTTCTATTGAGATGGAAACGGGAACAGGCAAAACTTATGTCTATAGCAAGACGATTTTTGAGTTAAATCAACGCTATGGCTTTACCAAATTTATTATTGTCGTACCAAGTGTTGCTATTCGCGAAGGGGTATATAAATCACTTCAGGTAACAAGAGAGCATTTTCAAGCAGAATTTGATAATCTGCCCTATCGTTATTTTATTTATAATTCAAAAGATCTTTCGCAAATTCGCCAATTTGCAAGCTCTACCAATATTGAAATTATGATTATCAATATTGATGCATTTAAAAAGCAGAAAATATTATCAACCTTCCGCAAGATAGACTGAATGGCGAAAGCGCTATGCGCTATATCCAAGACACAAAACCGATTGTGATCATAGATGAACCGCAATCGGTGGATAATACAGCAAAAGCGAAGGAGGCTATTGCGAGCCTTAACCCGCTTTGTGTTTTCCGCTATAGTGCCACGCATAAAGATGATATTAATCTTTTATATCGTTTAACACCTGTTGATGCTTATCAAAAAGGACTGGTAAAGCAAATTTGTGTTTCTTCTAATCAGATAGAGCAAGATTTTAACCGTTCCTATATTGCCTTGAAATCCGTATCACACAAACATGGCTTTAGGGCGCGCTTAGAGTTCGATATTGCGGGAAAGAATGGCACTGTGAGCCGCAAAACAGTTACAGTGAGACGGCGATGATCTGTATCGCGTTACGGGCGGACGTGAGCTTTTATAAGGGCTATATTGTTTCGGGTATCAATTGCATGGCGGGGAATGAAGCTGTTGAGTTTTCTGATACTGAAATTGTCAAATTTGGCCACGCGCTTGATGATGTGAATACAATAGAGCTTAAACGCGCGCAAATTTATCGCACTATAGAAACACATTTAGATAAAGAATTGCGGCTTGCGCCTTTAGGGATTAAAGTTTTATCACTTTTTTTATTGATGAGGTGGCTAAATATCGTAGCAATGATGAAGAGCCAGCACTTTATGAGCGTATGTTTGAAGAATGTTATGAAGAGCTGTTGGCGAAAAAGAAATATGCCTCTTTGCGAACTAAGTTTGCGCAAAATATTCGAAACGTGCACGGCGGTTATTTCTCGCAAGACAAGAAAGGCGTGTATAAGGATACAAAGGGCGACAGCCAAGCTGATGATGACACTTATAACACGATTATGCGCGATAAGGAGTGGTTATTATCTTTTGCATACCCCTTGCGTTTTATCTTTTCGCATTCGTCCTTGAGAGAAGGCTGGGATAATCCGAATGTGTTTCAAGTGTGTATGTTGATTGAACAAAAATCGAATTTTACCGCACGGCAAAAGATTGGTCGCGGTTTGCGCTTATGCGTAAACCAACAAGGTGAACCGGTAGAAAATAAAGATATAAATGTGCTGCATGTCATGGTGAATGAAAGCTTTGCTGAGTTTGTGAGTACATTGCAAAAAGAATTAGAGGCGGATATTGGTTATAAACTTGGTACCTTGCAGATGGAGCATTTGGTTGTCCGTATTTATGAAGATGTAAAATATGTGGCTGCTAAAGTGGAAGTATCGCAAGCACAAAAAATTGTTAAAATACTTGTTGCAAAAGATTTTATTGATGAGGCGGGTGTCGTTAAAGTAGATCAAAATTTAGTAGCGAGCGAATTTGATGCTATAGGGGCGGAGGAAATGCCACGCGAATTGCGTCAAGAAATTGTGAAAAAAACTGATTCGGGCGCGCTTATTAATGTTGAGATACTGCAAGATCTGATTTATATGACAGCTGTGACGGAAACAAAGATTCTGTCTTCGCAAGAGGCTGCTGATATATTGGTTGAGTTGCGTGAAAAAGCCTTGCTTACATCAGCAGGAAAAATCACAGATACATTAAAAGCGCAATGGGCGACTGGGACGTTAGATTTAAGTGAACGTTTTAGTAAAGGGCAAAAGCAGGCTGTGCTGCAGGCGCTAGAAGCGAGCCAAGCCATGCCGATTATTCGTAATGCTACGCGCGAAGTGCGGGTTAAGCTTAAAAAGCAAACAGTGGCTTCGCCAGAGTTTTTGTCCTTGTGGGAGAAGATCAATAAAAAGACCACTTATCGTGCAAAGCTTGATCGCACAGAGTTTGTTGCCAAAGCAGTGGATGCAGTGGAAAAAATGGCACCAGTTGCGCCCGCGCATTTGGTTTATCAGACAGCAGAGATAGTACTCAGTATAATATCAAAAAACACAATAAAGTCAATAGTTTACTTGCAATTATTTTATATGAATTCACTCAAGAATCCATCTT